>JBCCEO010000790.1:0-3888 GCA_039030255.1 Planctomycetota bacterium
CGACCGAGAAATAGCAGTTGGACACGACCGTTCTGACTTTCTTTTCCAAGATCTGAGTCATTGATTGCCGATGCTGATTTTCCGTTGTTGTACTTTCGATATGTTGATGACACTTTTGCGTATTTCAAGGATAAGTTGGCAGCTGTACAGTTCAAGAGTATTTTGGATAGTCTTTGGGTGCCAGCAATTTGTGTCCGAATGTCGAGTACCAAAAGCAGCATTCCCCCGTGAATTTTCATTCTAACGCCCAACCGCGGCTTTACTGGCCCCCGAACCATCGCCTTGGATTGAAGGCGACTGTGTGCTGGCCGCAGAAATCCCATAGAAATACTGGATTTCCGTTGACGGGAGCAGCTCATGAATCTAAGATCTGACTCATGGGTCAGATTTGTGACCTTTCGGTCATTTTCCAGTCAGAGTTTCTGAAAGAGGGCATCGGATGCAAGTGGCAGCTGTATCACCGGCAGAGGCGGGTAAGGCACTGAAGCGGAAAATGCTTCTTGAAGCTGCTTACAAAATCTTTACCGCGAAGGGGTACTACCGCACTCGGCTCGAAGATGTGGCTGCCGAAGCGGGTTACTCAAAGGCATCGGTTTACAACTATTTCGAGGACAAAGAAGAGCTTTTTCTTCAAACGAGCATTTGGGCCTGCGGGGATATCGTGTCCTTACTCAAAGCAGAGCTCGAACCCGAAGTAGCGGCGATCGAAGCAATTAGACGCATGCTGCGACACCTCTTGTCAGATGCTGGCGGGCTGTACAGTTTCGTCCAAGCAGTATCCGAATACCACGGGGAACTAAAACGGTCAGCTGATCGAAGCTCTGACCGAGAATGCCTGATTGACGAACACTTGAAAGGCCTTCGCGGAATCCTCCATGTGCTTGCAAACGCAATAAAAAATGGCAAGTCACGCGGGGAATTCGCAAGCACGCTTGATGAGATGGTAGCAGCTCGATTGTTAACTGGACTTGTGCGCTCAGTCCTTTTGCGTTGGCGGCTAGACGGTCAAAAGAGTGACATCGAACAAGAACTCTCGCAGATCATGACATTTGCAGAGAGCGGATTGAAAGGTCAGAACTCCGGCTAACAAAATCATTGGATTGGGCAGGACGACTGACGCCTTGAGATCTGCCACTCTCTTAACGAGGGGCAGACCGAATCGAAATGGATATGTTTTTGCTCGAACGCTAAATGTTTTGCGCGAATGCAAGATGTCCCTTTAAGAGAAGAATTGAAATGAAGAATCTCACTGGTTTCGTGGTAGCAACGGTCACTCTTCTCTTCCTGGCGAGTCACTCGCAGGCCCAGAATCAGATCGGAGAAAAACTCAAGCAAGCCTTGAAGCTTTATCCGGAGGCGGATCTCAACAAGGATGGAGTTCTTTCCATCGACGAAGCGAAGACATTTCGCTCAAAGATGAGAGGGAAAAAGGCCCAACGTCTGCCTTCCAGCGAGCCAGTCGACACTGCTTCCTACGAGCAACCTGCTGACTTTAATGAGGGGGCGAGGTGCCTATTCATGGGGCATAGTTTTTTCATTCCAGTTGCGAAACAGTTCGATGAGATTGCACGCTCATCTGGACTGCCGAATCATCATGCCAACTTTGTTATGAATGGAGGGGGAGGCGGTGCACCGGGTCGGATCTGGAGTAGCAAACCCCACCGTGCGTCGGCGACGAAGATTCTCGAAGCGGGGAACGTCCACTTGCTGGGGATGACCTACTACGACGAAACAAATTGCAAAGTTGAGGACTATGAGCGATGGATTGACCTCGCCGTGAAGCACAATCCAAAGGTGCGAGTCTTCATTGGTCTTTGCTGGCCAGATGCACCTCAAGCAAAGATAAGCGAATTCGATAGGATTCTGCGAGTTTCGAATGAACGAGTTTTCAATACCGTACAAACCCTTCGAGAACGTCATCCAGATGTCCCAATTCAGTTTGTGAATTATGGTCTCGTCGCGCGAGAACTGAAAGCGCAGCATGCGAAAGGAGAATCCTCTGAGATAGAGTCCTTGGTATCCCGAGAACCCAATTCCTTGTTCCGCGATACCAAAGGCCATGCGGGTCCGTTACTTCTAGAGGTAGCAGCACTAGCGTGGATCCAGCAACTCTATGGAGTTGAGCTCAAGCTGGTCAAGGCGGAAGCCGTGAAGTCGGAATCGGCGAAAAAAATCCTTCCGCTGGTCGCAAGTTTCAACGAGCGGTTTAAGCAGGGCAATTGAGCTTGGTAAATGCTGTTGGTCTAAGACATTTCCTGAAAAGCAATCCGTTGATATCTCAAAATGGCTCAATCTAGAGAAAAACAAAACGATGGTTCTGAGGTAAGCCGAGTCTTTTCGTATTTCGGTACAGTCCGATTCGACGACACAGATGCAAACGTCCATGTCAACAATGGCCGTTACAATGCATACTGCGATGAAGCTGCGCTCCAGGTTTTTGCTGCGGGCGGCATCAGAGTTGAGAACGCCAATGGAATGACTATTGGCGCCATCACGCGTCGGGCCGAATACGAATACTTGGGACAGCTCAAATATCCAGACCGATTTCGCGTCGACTCAACAATAGAATTTCCAAAGCCGACTCGAATCGTATTTCGACACAGCATTTTCCAAGCGGACTCGGAGGTATGTGTTTGTCGTTGCGTTGCACACGGATTGTGGTTGGATTTTAAAACGGGTAGGCCTCACCGATTGAGTGAGGACGAGAGGGTAAGCATCTTACGGGGATCGCTTTAGTCGGAGCGAGACGGTTCCGAATTGGCAGATGGCCGAAGACCAAAACTTGAATACTTTCCGAGTGGCCCAATCAGATTGATTTTTTCGGTGTGCCTTTTGGGTTTTGACATTGGCGAATGCGCAATGGCTTGTGCTTTTTGCTGCGACAGAAAAGGTCGGAGTAACACCACGTATTCTGGTCGCAATGACTGCCTCAAATTCCGGTAAGCATTTCAGCCTCATTTCAAAGTTTGGCTACGCAAGTGATGATTCCAGGTAGCCAGGCTATGGGCTCAACCTGCGTGAGGGTGGCTAAAATGCGTCCCCCTTCCCATGCCTGCTTCTTGCCCTTCTTGCACTTCTCAGCCCGCCCGAAGTAGTAAAAGTTGGATTGAACATGTTCCCACCTCTTTCAACTTGGTTTTTCAACAAGGTATAAACATGAGATCGAACCTAAGGCTGTTTTGCTTAGGGCTGGTGATGGCAATTTGTCCTCCAACGATCGCTCCGCCTTCGACGATCCATCGGCCAGTATGGGGCAACTCGCAGCAACATCATTGGTCAGTTCTTGATCGAGACAGTTGTGCTTACAGCCAGTGGTGGCTTGATTGAATCGGATGAAATGAACGAATAGATGCGTGAATGACTCTTGCCTGCCACGGTGGATTAGCCGTTGTGGGAAGCAAGTTGAGCTGAAACAGCTCGTGCTAGATCAAAGTCGGGCCAGTTTTTGAATGCCGCAGGATTATGGCTAAGCCACGTTTTCAACTCTTGCTCACCTGATTGGGGTGGGAAAGTAGAAATGCGTAGTAGGAACGCAATAGATTTGAGGCAAGGGAAGATTTCACGAAACAGCGTTCGAAGCTTACGTTTTCCACCCATTTTTTGGTAGTGATGGCGAAATGCACTAGGGCAAAGCAACTCGATCCAAGCATTCATTGAGTCGGGTTGGCGCTCGCTCTTTGTTGCTGACTTGAGGGGCTCGTAGGCAGAAACCAGCCAAGGGATGCCATCGACATCGTTTGGTGAGAAAAGATGATGCTGCAAAACTCGCTCATGCCAAGGCAAGCCGGCTGAGTCAAGAATTTCCCGCAGAATCTTTTGGGGCTGCTGTATCAATTCTTCGAATCGAACCTGAATAATATCAGGATCCTTCAAGAGTGCTTTCAAAGC
>JBCCEO010000791.1:0-3877 GCA_039030255.1 Planctomycetota bacterium
GTCTACACTGGCGTCGTTCCTGTTGTCTACAAAGCCCAGCGTACTTTGCTCGTCAGCTTGATCGAGAGTGTCGCTTGGGCTTTTGTTCTGATCGCCATTGTCATGACCTGCTTGCTTTCGCCTGCACGAAGCTTCCTAAGTGCCTTCCTGCCTTCGAATATGATTCGCGGGATGGGTTCGGGGGCCATTTCGATGATTCCCAACGTGTTCCCAGTCGTTATTATCTTCGGATTCATTGGCTGGTCTGAACAAATCCTTGGCTATCGCATTCTCGTTGACATTGGCACGATGATGACCGCCAGTGTTGCAATGGGCGTCGCGGTGGACGATACCATTCACTTTTTAACCTGGTTTAGAGAAGGTCTGCGTCGCGGGCTGGACCGACGCGATGCGATTTTCGTCGCCTACAAGCACGTTGCACCTGCCATGACCCAAACGACGATCATCGCCGGCTTAGGACTCAGCGTTTTTGCTCTTAGCACTTTCACTCCGACACAACGATTTGGCACTCTAATGTTAGCCCTTCTAGGTGCAGCACTTGTCGGAGACTTGATATTCCTGCCTGCTCTTCTAGCGAGTCCGCTTGGGCGCATCTTCGCGATGCGACCGAAAGTTCCCGCAGACAAGCCGGAAACCGAAGAAGGTGAGTCGAACGAGGAAGAAGAAGGCGAATATCGCCTAGCTGCAATCGAAGAGGAAAAAGAGGAAGTCGTAGCCGAAGCCCCGCACCTCAAAATCCGCCGCCCCAACATGCTGCGTGAAGATTCCAAGAAGGTTCGGCGACGCTAATACTTGCTAATTGCCAATGCAGATCAACTCTTTTAAAGTTCGTGCATATAGTCGACCACGGGCATAGGACAAGCTTGCGAGAGTCCATGTCTCACCTGCGGGTCCAAGGTCACTCACGGAAAGAAGCGCTTGCTCGTCCAACAACTCTGCGTTCCAGCGCAATACATATACAACACCGAGCATCGTCGGCAAATAAATTTTGTCACCAACAACAATTGGACTCGCTGCCGAGACATGCCCCCAGCCATCACCTGCATTACGCCGGTCCTGCGAAGCAACAAAACCGTTGGCATTCTTCATGTCGTTTTTGATCGGCTTTTCCCACAGCCAAGTTCTTTCGCCCCGCGACTCGACCACGACTTGCACCGGAACTTGCAAATATTCGACTTTGCCCGTTCCAACGTGAACGCGGCCTATCAAGTATCTGCTAGCGCTTCGGAAGTAGTGATAATCGCCAACCAGCACATTTGAATTCTTGGTGAAACCTTGCTTCGCATTGGGCAAATTCGCGACCGCTTCGCGAACCCAGCTTGCCCCATCGTGCCTGGTGAGACTAACGTCCTTCAGTAACGAAATACGGTTCAGAACCGTCCCGTCCTTCAAGTCCAGCTTGAGGTGTTCTTTGTGCGTCAGTGCGAAGGCATGATTTGTATTCCAACAAGCATTCTGGGCACTAGGATACCCTTTGATTGCCGTCTCCCAGATCTCTCTGCCGTCGGATGCATCGATGAACGAAAGACCGTAGGGCTCCTCCGGCGGCTGATGACCGCCTCCTCTGCCAGTCAAGATGGCTGGCCGCTTAGTATTTCCAATCGTCGACGTCTGATGGATGGAAGTTCCTGCATCGGAAATCCATTTTCGCTTGCCCGTCTTTAGGTCGAAGGCCTGTAGGCGAGTCCAGTACTTTCGGTCTCGTCCAAGTAGTTTTGCTCCCGGCTTCGTCGTATGCTCAAGCTCAAGGTCTTGCTTTGGATACTGAACGGTAATGACCTTGCCATCGTGCAAAATAGGCTCGTGCAATCTTGCATGATGCCTACCGAATGGCACCCAATCGTAGGACCAGAGCTCTTGTCCCTCATGATCGAAACAACATATCTGGCCCCCAACATTGACAAAACAAACCCTTGATTTATCCGCAACGGGAGAGGCCGCCGTGTTATCGCTAAACAAGCTCGATAAATCCGTGACTCGAGTTCCCGCAACAGTTTTGCGCCACAATTCCTTCCCCGTATGTGCATCAAAGCACATCCCTAGAATATCGCGCCCCATCTCTGTGTCCTCGGCAATCTCTTCATGGCTAGTCACGAAAGCCTTACCACCGCAAACAATGACCGTACCCTGTCCCGTGCTGGGTAAAGGGGTTCTCCAAAGCACGTTTTCGTTCTGAAAAACGCTAAACTGATCAGGGGCTTCACCGGCTACTACAAAATTCCCATTGGGCCCGGAGGCTTGCTGCCAATCGTCGGCATTCAATTCAGACGCTGCAGTCAGCAGCAACGCCATCGACCAGAACATCACATTTCGTTTATCCATCTCAGTTCCGTAATAAGCAGAAACACATAATCGGTACCCAAGCGCGGGGCCTTGGTTTAATGCATCGTCTCAGGTGGATGCAAATTTACTTTCCCCCTGGTAAGTCCCGAGTAATGCGAGGGGGAAGGATTCTGTGGCTGATGAGTTCGAGCGCTAGCGGCCTGAAACCCTAGAGAAAGGTGCTCATCCCTAGCCGACGCGATCTGCGGAGAAGCTTACTTCTTCCCACTATTAGCATTCTTGGTGTTTTTCGCGTTTCCTTGCTTCCCATTTGCTTTCTTGTTGTTCGCTTTCTTCGCGTTCCCTTTCTTGCCCTTGGCTTTGTTACTGCTGGCTTTCTCAAAGGCCTCATTGGCCTCTTCAACCGACTTACCGCGATATTTTCCTTGTCGCGTCAGCGCGGCCAACTCCGATTGCTTGGCGTCGTCTCCTTGACTCTTCATCCAGCTTTCGAGCTCGACCTTTAATTCTGTAACCACATCAGCATATTGTGGATCATCAGCCAGATTCTTCATCTGCATTGGATCCGATTCACAATCATACAACTCGTATTCGGGACGATGCTGGTATTTGAACACAAGTTCCTTCGCAGTTTCGTCGCCGTTTTCTGCCGCCGCAATCATCGATTGAAACGCAGCTGATTTCGTGCAAGCGTTCGTAAAAGTAGTTTGGTGATGCGCATTCCAAATCAATCGATGTTGTAAACTGCGAACAGATCGGATCGCGTAATAGTCGCTGCCATTGATAATGCCGCGCGTTGTCATTTCACCAAAACTAAATTGCTTGTGCGATTGTTTGTCGCCGAGTAATACACCAAGAAAGCTCTTTCCATCCAAGTCCTTGACGGGAGGTTTGCCTGCTGCCTCTAAGAAAGTCGGAAGCACGTCGGTGTATTCGACCATCGCGTCCGCCTTGCTACCGGCCGCAACTTTGCCAGGCCAGCGTACGATCATCGCGGATTGCAAACCGTGGTCATAGCACGTCCATTTGGCGAATGGCAATGAGTTGCCTTGTTCGGAAACGACCATGACCAAAGTATTTTCGGTTTGTCCATGCTTTTCGAGCAGCTCAAGAATCTGCCCCACTTGATCATCGTAGTACGTAATCTCAGCCAAGTAGCGGCCGAATTCCTCACGGACCGTGGGCGTATCCGCAATATATGGAGGCAACTTGATTGAAGCAGGCGGATACTGCGACGCATCACCTTTGTTCCAAGGCGTATGAGGCTCATTGGAACAGGCAAATAAGCAGAACGGTGTATCCGAGGTTTTGCACTCTGCGAGTAGTTGGTTTATCGCCTCCATATCGGGATTGTTGCCGGCCTTACTGTATTCAAAAGGAAACACATCTTTTGGACCAATGTGCGTTTTACCTGAGAGTGCGACACGGTAGCCGAGCGGCCTTAAGTAATGCGCGACGCTCTTTGTTCCTGCTTTGGCAAAAGTGTGATTTGGGTAAGCGAGTGCAAGCGTCGCGTTGCACGCGCAGCTGGCGATCACGTTCATCAGCGACTCCGTGTGCGGCACCAGGTGCTCCAGCACGATGGCCATCAGCA
>JBCCEO010000792.1:0-3872 GCA_039030255.1 Planctomycetota bacterium
ACAATTCCGCTCGCGCTAGCTTAGCCATGTCAGGTTCCATGTTGTGAAGGGATCAGATCAAAACCATGTCCACATAATGTGGACGTTGATTTTTCTGATGCCTTACAACATTTCCCCCAATTTTCAGGAAATAATATCCTCCATGGGTGCAGTGCCCCCGGGAGAACCCCCGTTAGGAAATAATGTCCGCCATGAGGTGCAGTGCCCCCGGGAGAACAGATTTCGACCACTCGCGAAGTCAGCTTGCAAGAGGCATCTGCCCCGAACCGCGGACTTACTTGGATTCTAAAGCCCGCTCGGAGGATGATACGAAGTTCCACCTCAAAACATTGTTCGCTGTAGTCTACTTTTCCGTTATTGCGGTGACTGCAGTTCTTGCTTTTCAAACATCACCGGTCATTTGGGATTATGACAGTCTATTCGCCTACGAGTTTCCATCGGAGGCTGATTGGCAACGACACATGGCGGAAAACAGAGACCAAATTGTCGATGGATCTGAGGATCCTGAGTTTCTAAATGCCTGTTATCGCGGCGGCTGGAATCGTTGCCTTTTCAATTTCCAACACGGCAATACCGAGTGGGATTACTACTGGCTCAAAGAAAACAAACCGCATGAAATATCTGGAAACATGGTCGATACTGATCGAGTTGCTGGGCAACTTGGCTGGCGGCACTGCACTGACCGACTCACCCTCGCGCTAAATGGCGAATCACCTGAAACAATCAAATCACGAATCCGTAAATTCTCGCGTGAGTGGATTTCCTTCGTCTTCGCTTTGGTTTTCGGTATACTCTTATTGAGCGTAAACTATTATCTGAGTCGCAAACGCACGACAATCGCTTAAAACTAATTGATGCACGCGGACCGGCCAACAGCGTGTGATTTTTGGCGAAACTCATCGCGGCGGCTAGCTGATCCTTGACGTTATTTTGCAGGTGCTTGGTGATTCATGCCGAGATCGATGACATTCTTCAAGGTCGGGCATCGCAATCTTTGGGGCGATTACGGACGCGTTCTAATTGCGGGGATAGGCCTGCGGCAAGGCATTGATTCGCACACTCGACTATTCGATCGCGAAGCCCCTATTGAGTTGGAGCGAACGGGACCATTTGCGCCATCGATTATGCTCGTCGGGCAAGCCAGCATCGTTGTGACTGATGAATGCAAACAACAAATTAACGACGACTGCCCGGGGCTCGTTTTCAAGCCAGTCGTAAAAAAGTTAATCGTGATGTCTGACTGGGAAGATTGGGAATGGGATCGTGATGAACCGGAAGAATACCCCAAGGAAGGTGAACCTGAGAATTACGTGATGTCTCAGCCTCACTCCCAGGAGGCTGCCGCTGAAATAGGGCGTCTGTGGGAACTCTGTATCGACAAGGGAGCATGGCTGGATACTGATGTGCAGCGAGCTCCATGGGATTACGACTTGCGCATTCACCTAGACTCATGGAATGGCCAGCATCTGTTTTGGGCTGAAAAGGGCGATACATCGCTTGGGCAATGGATTATCGTGACAGAGGATGGCAAAAATTTTCTCGATGCGTACGATCAACACAGCCTGCTAAAGTTCGTGCCATGCCTTGTGAAGTGACACAGAATAACTTCACATTTCCCAAAATACGGGAACGATCGCGCACTTGCGAAGGGTGAAAAGTAAACAGGAACTAAGAAATGACCTTGAACGAACAACTAGAAACACAGTGTGCTGAAAGCAATTGGGACTTCTCCGATCTCAAGGCATTATTCCTCAATTGCACGCTCAAGAAATCTCCCGAGATGTCGCACACCCAGGGACTGATTGACATTTCCAAAGCAATTCTGACTAAGAATGGCGTGGCCGTGGACGAACTCAGGCCGGTCGATTTTGAGATTGCGACAGGTGTCTGGCCCGATATGACCGAACATGGTTGGGAGAAAGACGACTGGCCGTCCATCTCCGAAAGCGTCATGTCTGCAGATATCCTTGTGATCGGTACGTCCATTTGGCTCGGAGAAAAAACATCCGTCGCAACGCAAGTTATCGAGCGGCTCTACGCTACGAGCCATTTGTTGAATGAGCACGGCCAATATGCCTATTACGGTCGTGTCGGGGGCTGTCTTGTGACTGGCAACGAAGACGGCGCCAAGCATTGTGCAATGAATATCCTCTACTCGCTTCAACACCTTGGCTATGTGATCCCACCACAAGCGGACGCGGCGTGGTTGGGAGAGGCTGGTCCTGGACCTTCGTACCTCGATCCGGGTTCTGGTGGCCCTGAAAACGACTTCACGAATCGCAATACTACTTTCATGACTTGGAATCTCATGCACCTTGCTCGAATGATGAAAGACGCTGGCGGCATCCCGGCGCATGGGAACCAGCGATCGATGTGGGATGCTGGATGCAGAAGCGATTTTGCAAATCCAGCCTACCGTTAGACCTAAGAACAAAGGCATGAACGACAAGCCATCGGCAGGGCGTTTCAAGCGGAACAGCAACCCCAGGCACCCGCATTGTTGTCTCATGTGGTTGTGCGATGAGATTCGTCACGTTACGAAGCTGAGGCGTACGTTTCGGGGAAATTGATCCGGTAGTTGCCAGCTTGCTTCTTGAACCACTTTGTTCAATGGCCGATTGTTGGTCGTTCACCGCTGACCTGAAAGACTACAAGCGATTTGCGCTGTTCCAAACACTCGAAATGGTTCAAATTCTACGAAGCTCGAGCGCTCGTCCGAAAGAGCAAGAAATACACCACGACCGTCTAATTTGGCGATGGTGGCAGTTCGACGCCTTTGGGCAGAAAAGTGATTTCGCGATCGTTAGGTACAGATTCGCCCGGAGTGCAACGTCCTGCTTTGACATGCTTGTCGAGTAAAGTCAACAAGGCAGCAACTTGCTTAGGATTCTCATCCACTAAGTTGTTGCGCTCACCGCGATCCTCTTTCAAATTGTAAAGTTGCATTGCGGGCAAATTCTGTTTGCGTGCCTCTGCTTCGCGAGGAGCACTCCAACCGCCGCTTCCAGACGACAAACACAACTTCCAATCACCCTCGCGAATCGAGAACGAGCCACCGATCGAATGGCTGATCAACGTTTCCCGACCAGTCGATCCGTCGCCCTCGAAGGCAGGAAGCAAACTGAAGGAATCTTCCCCGGCCTGCGGCTCCGCTGCTTGGCCCGTGATCTCACGAGCTGTCGCATAGAAGTCCGTCAAACAGGCGAGCGCATGCGATGTTTGCCCAGCCTTAATTCCGCCGGGCCAACGCACGATGAATGGCACTCGGTGGCCTCCTTCGTAGATGTCTGCCTTGTGCCCACGAAAGCCCGCGCTGGGATCATGCTCGAATTCCTTGAGCACATCGAAATTTGCCTGGGGCGAACAACCGTTGTCACTCGTAAATATCACTAAAGTATTCTCATCCACGCCTGCTTCTTTTAAGGTCGCGAGTAACTGCCCCATGTGGTGGTCGACTTGCATTACGAAATCCGCGTACGGATTCATTCCGCTCGCATCTTTAAAGGGCGGAACGGGCACTATCGGCGTGTGCGGTGCAGGCAAGGCCAAGTACAAGAAGAAGGGTTTGTTGCCATCCGCCTCAGCCCGCTCCCGAATGTGTTGCATACTTTTATCAAACAAATGCGGCAGAACATCGACAATCTTGAAATCAGGACTAATCGGGCCCTTGCGATACCAGCCGTATGGATCTTGTTGGCGAGTTACCCCTCCTTCTTTTTCAGGAATCGCCGTAGCCCTGCCGGTATCTACCCAAACGTAAGGTGGCAGACACTCGCGTGACATGTCTTCATCCACTATCAGCTCTCGTTCGACATTCCCCGTGACGTTCCGGCACAACAAACACGTCAAAACATCGTGTGAAACAAGTTCCC
>JBCCEO010000793.1:0-3871 GCA_039030255.1 Planctomycetota bacterium
CACAAAGTAAGTTTAGGTTTCTTTAGCCGCCGAAGATCTGCTCAGGAGATACCAACGCGAAGGGATGAATAACGAAACGAGATCTGATGATTATTGGACTTTAAGCGGACGAGTTGTTTTGCATGGAGTCCTTGCAATAGTTTTCTTGGGACTTAGTAACTTCTGTACGTCTTCGGAGTTTTCTGGGCTTGCCGCTTATGTTCCGCCTGTCTTGGTCCTGCCTTGTTTTGCACTTGTAATCCTTGTCATTTCTCTTGTTCTTTCGTCTACGCACAGCGTAGGCAAGAATCTTCACTTGATGTGTAGTTTAGGGATGGCAGTTTCCCTCTTTCTGACTTCATTAGCCGTGTGGAAACGCGATTTTGAGCACGGATATGCTGGAACCATTAACGCCAACATACTGTTCACAATCTGCGGAATCTTCGTGTTGGCTACCGCGACGATCTGGCTTGTTCGTCGGCAGCATGGGAAGGTATCAATCAAGCAATTGGCCGGTGCCGTTGTCGTTGTAGCATTGGTGATGACTGGGATTCAGCAGATCCTTCGAATCGATAAGATGTCGTCCTACAAAGATGAGATTGGAGCCGCGCGAGAACTGGAGCGAGCTGGAATGCGATTGACATGGAACGACTGGAGTGTTTCAGGAATTGCAATTCGAAATGCGGGTATTCGAGACGCCCAACTTTCGAGAATAGGCGAATTCCCAAATCTCCGGTCCCTTTCCCTGGAGGGCAATCCAGTCTCTGATGCAACTCTTGCCTCGATTGCGAATGTCCGGAATCTACACGGACTTTATTTGACTGATACAAATATTGGAGACCTTGGGCTTTCTTATCTGGAAGATGCGGTCCATTTGGAGCAGTTATGGCTTCGAGGGACAAGAGTTACGGATGCGGGTCTATCTAGTTTGAAGGGGCTTCATTCGCTTGGCTACGTGGATCTATCCAATACTAATGTCACGGATGCCGGATTGAAAAAGCTGACTCACTTGAAGCACATGTACTATCTCCATCTTCCCGGAACGCGTGTGACAAAAGAGGGTATGGAATCATTGGGGAAAGTGCTTCCAAATTGCAGCATATATGGAACCCCTGGAGGGGACTCTTACACGGTGGAGAGATCGCGGTAGGACCTGGTAAAAAGCTACTTTCTACCAAACGAACGTAACGAAGAGTGTTTGCTATTTCGCCGACGAAACCCGAGTTCGCGAGGCGTTCTATCGAATCCATTAGATTCTTTTCGATTCCTTGAAAAATCTCTTGAATTAGCGTGACGAACGGGTGGAAATACTCCCTTTGCAGACAGGAATGATTCCATTGTCCGGCGAAGGGGAAAGCATTGCGCAATCGCAGATTGAACGATCGAAAAACAAAGCGTGTTAGTGGTCAGTTTTCGAATGCAAAGCGGTTACTTTTTGAAAGTCTCGAAAGTCGGAATTTGTTAGCCGCTGATTGTTTGCAAGGATTCGAATCGGGGCAGGGTGGGGCCGACCAGTTTTCGTCTTTAGAATCGTTTGATTTCCTCGAATCGGCATCAAAGCTAGGCGAGGTGTCGACTTTCCAATCGGAGTCGATTGACGAAACAATTGAACTCGGGCATGACGCAAACGACGTCCAAGAGCTGCTGTTCAGTGTTTCCAATACGGATGCTGGTTCAACACGATCGACCGCGTATGATTTGGGTGATCTTAGACCCGAGAGTCAGCAATATGTCGACCAGCGAGCATTAAGTGGTTCGCTTTCCTACTATGACCGTATGGATGTGTTCCGTTTTGTATTGCCTGAGCGCGCGGAGGTAGATCTTTCGTTGGGCCGAATGTGGCGAAATGCGGACTTGTTACTTGTCGATGCGGCTGGGCAGGGGATTGCCAGCTCTCGAAATGCGGGCAGTGCGGCCGAGCACCTAACTTTGGAGCTTGCCGCAGGAGTCTACTACGTCGGCGTGCAGGCCAGGAGCTTTTGGGGGACAAGTTACCGATTCGATGTTACGGCGGAGTTTGAGACTCCCACGGCTTCGCCCGCAACGCCGGAATCTCCGGCTTCGTCCTCACCCGGTGAAGTTAGCTCTGGTGTCCCGGCATCTGATTCAAATGGAAGTGTGAGCGCTTTCGCAGACGTACCGTACTTTGGTGGAAGCTTGGACTGGAACGTCAACGCGGTCAATGCACCAGAATCTTGGGCTGCAGGATTTACAGGGCAAGGGATCACAGTGGCCGTAGTTGACACGGGGGTTGATCTTGACCATCCAGATTTAGTCCGAAGCATTTTTGTGAACCCGGGAGAGATTGCGGGTAACGGGATCGACGACGACCAGAACGGCTTTATCGATGATGTCCATGGTTTCGACTTCGTCGGCAACGATGCGAATCCTGATGACGGCAATGGTCACGGTACACATGTGGCCGGAACGATCGCGGCTGCCAATAATGGATTCGGAGCGACTGGAATCGCTCCAGATGCAACCATTTTGCCCGTCAAAGTCTTGGGCGATAACGGATCGGGAAGTAATTTTAGCGTGGCAGCTGGAATTCGTTACGCGGCGGACATGGGAGCGGAGATAATCAATCTGAGTTTGGGAGGAGGCTACAATCGGGCGGTGCAGTCAGCGATCGACTATGCGAACTCTCTTGGTTCCATGGTTATTGCAGCAGCTGGAAACGAAGGATCGGGGGTTCCTAGCTTTCCGGCGCAACTAGCGTCCGCCTTCAGCAATGTATTGTCGGTCGGCGCTCATGATTCTGGAAATAGGTCGGCTGGTTTTAGCAATCGAGTAGGCAATAGCAGCGCGGTGCAAGTAGATGCGCCTGGCGTTCGAGTTTACAGCACCTTACAGGGCGGGCGCTACGGTTCGCTGAGCGGTACGAGTATGGCAACTCCACATGTTGCTGGAGTCGCGGCTCTTGCTCTTTCGGCGAATTCCGATTTGTCGCCTAGCGCTTTGCGAGATCTAATTGTCAGCGGCACCACGGCACAGGCGATTGGATCCGACGCCGTTGGGATTTTGAATGCGGCCACCACTGTCGCCTTCGCCGCTGCCGGACTAACTGCGGTCGGGACGCAAGCTCAGACTACATCGTCGAGTTTCCTTGGCAACGCGAGGTCGACGCGAGCGATTTCCGTAGAACAGACTGCCGCACACATTGATTTGGCCGAGTTTCGTGAAGCGAATGTCGGTTTGGAGAGTTACGATATCGATTCGCAGAAAGAATTGATGGCTCGACCTTTGAATTTTGCTGAAACCTCAGCCCAAAGCCACGCGCCTAATTGGGCAGTTTTGCCTTCTGAGTTTGCAGCAACAGATCGTGTCTTCGCCGGAAGCGAGAGCGATGCCACTGGAATACGGATGCGTGAGGAGCCGTTGGAATTGCTGTCGGAAGTAGAATGGGCTAGAGCCGGTACTTAAATCACGATTAGGGGGCTGCCCAGGGAATGGGAAGTTTCTCGGCCAGCAAATGGAGCGGCGTTTCGCAACTTTGGTGGACCGGCGCGGAGCCGGAATCCAAGCTGGCTGTCTATCGATGTGGGCGAGGCTGGCGAAAGCGAGCTGTTGGGAGCATTTACGAAGGCAGTTGGCTACGGCGTTTTTCAGTTGAGTTTGAAGGTCAAGCGATTAGCGGCAAACTGACCTATTGGACATTCAAGTCGTCACGATCGGTCCACTGAGTTTTGGCAAGCAACAACTGCGGAAAGCGAAAACTTGCTTTAAATAGAAGTCGTTGGAGCCATCACAGATGCATTAAAATGAGGCATGTTTGGCATCGATTGCGTTTTTCCCGCGCGAGAATCGACATTCAAGGAACGGACTAGGTAGGACTTCAAAAGAAATCGCAAGCATCCTGCCTTTGTTGGCTTCTGCGCTTAAGCTGGCGCTC
>JBCCEO010000794.1:0-3870 GCA_039030255.1 Planctomycetota bacterium
TGACTTTAATACTCTGCAGTACAAGTCTCAGTTTGGGCCAAAGTCCAGAGGACGGAAGACTACAAGCCGTATTGCTAAAAACAGATCGTGTACTGACCGGTCGGGTCAACCGGGAAGGCGAAGTCTATCGCATCACGATGGACGAAGGCTCAAGCGTAGCTATTCCTATCGCAAACGTAGTCCATGTTGGCGCAGATAAGCTTGAGATCTATGGGTATAAAAAGTCACAAATCAAGCAGTTGCATGGAGGCGACCACTTCCAGCTCACGCACTGGTGCATCAGCAACGGTTTGCTCGCCGAGGCAGCCGATCACTACAAAGCTGTTGCCAAGGAGCATCCCAATCACCCGCGGGTGAAACAGCTAGCGCAGGAGCTAAAAAGTAAAATGCTGGCCGTGCCAGGATTTCGAGAGTTTCTGGGATTGCCGCCAGAAAAATCTGCGCCAGTACAGCAGCTAAATCGAATTGCTTCAGATCAAACTGATGCTTCCGTTGCGATGGCTTCGGGATTCAAAGCGGCAATGATGCACCCAGAAATTGGAGCTCGTTTTTCGCTTCGAATCCAGCCGATCCTGATGAATCGCTGCTCGCAGTCAGCCTGTCATGGCTCACAAGGCAAGAGCGACTTGACGCTTCTTGCGCCTTATCGCAGCAATTATGAAAAAATGACGACCAGCAATCTTCAGTCGGTCTTGTCCCAACTTTCGACGGACAAAAAGGAAATTTCCCCTCTGTTGAAATACGCGACCACGGCTCATGGGATTCAGCGTCAGCCAGGAATCTCCATCACGGAAACGGGCTTGCTACAAGAGCTCACGAACTGGATCCAATTCGTTCAGAACCCCGTAACCTCTGCGGTAGCATTCGGAAAGGATCCGGGCCAAGTCACAACGCTTGGATCCACGGCTTCGCAAAATGGATCTTACATGCCTTCGATGAGGCTGGTCCCAGTTCAGCCAGGAGGCAGCGGTCTCAAGCCAGTTCCTCAAGCTGATCTTCATGGCGTGCAATTTCCAGAAGGCGATGTGCCGTTGGTCGGTGAAATCGATGCACTCGATGAACAACTGCGGAAAATCTTGGGTGAACCTGCGACTCCCCGCGGAAATGTTCCACCCAAGGGAGCGGCCCCACGCGTTCCGAACAACGACGCTTTTGACCCGGCTGAATTCAATAGGCAGTCGCAGCCTTCGGCAGCCGGAAATTAGAGTTGCTTGCCTCTAGAACTTAGATATGGTCCTAGCCGAGTTCTTGTCGAACACTAAAATCGACTTGGTAAAGGAAGATCGCCTAACCGCCAGCTGGCCAAGGCAAAAGAAAGCCACGGACACGAACCGGTTTAGCCGTTGCTCGCTCCTTTTTTTAGACACTTTCATTTAAGCTTGAAAATCAAGGACCCCTGCATTGTTACGCTCCCACACATGCGGTGAACTGCGCAGCAAAAACATCGACGAAACCGTGACTATTTGTGGTTGGGTCGACAAATCCCGTGACCATGGCGGGACCATTTTCCTCGACCTCCGCGATCGCTATGGCAAGACTCAAGTTGTGGTGAATCCAGATAGCGGTGAGGCAGCGCTACAAATCGGAAAGGACTTGCGAGGTGAGGATGTTCTCAAGGTCGTCGGCAAAGTCGCGCCGCGATTGGAAGGCAAGGACAATACGAAGCTTTCGACCGGTGAGATTGAGATTCGCGCAACAGAACTCGAGGTTCTAAACAAAAGCAAAACGCCACCCTTCTTTCCCAATCAAGAAGAATTGCCGGGAGAGGATTTGCGGCTCAAGCACCGATATATTGACTTGCGACGCGATACTATGCGCGCCACGCTCGTCTTGCGCAGCCAAATAATCAAGAGTATGCGCGACTACTTCGCGGAGAACGAATTCATTGATGTCGAGACTCCAATCCTTGGACGGAGTACACCGGAAGGAGCGCGGGACTATCTTGTGCCAAGTCGCGTGCACTGGGGGCAATTCTTCGCCCTGCCGCAATCCCCGCAGCTGTACAAGCAAATCTTAATGGTTGCTGGCTACGATCGATATATCCAGGTCGCACGCTGCTTCCGCGATGAAGACCTTCGTGCGGATCGCCAGCCCGAGTTTACGCAGCTCGACATGGAAATGACTTTTGTCGAGCAAGATGATGTAATCAGTATGATCGACGGTTTGATGGTCAAGTTGGCCAAAGAGTTCTTAGATCTCGATCTAGAAACGCCGCTTCCGCGTATGACTTATGATGAAGCGGAGCGGCTTTATGGAACAGATGCACCTGATCTGCGTTTCGGAATGCAAATTGTGGACTGCAGTGACCTCGCGAAAGAAACCGCGTTTCGCGTATTCCGCGGGGCTGTCGATAAAGGCGGTTTTGTGCGAGGCATTAAAGTCGATGAGCGTTCGAGTGAGTTCTCACGCAAACGTATCGATGAGTTGACAGATTTGGTGAAAAACGATTTTGGTGCCAAGGGTTTGGCTTGGTTCCGAGTGGAAGAGGATGGTTCACTCTGGTCACCAATAAGTAAGAATGTCGAAGAAAACGTCCTAGAGGGCTTTAAGCAAAAATTTGAAACGAAGCCGGGTGACTTGCTGTTGCTGCTTGCCGACACATGGGAAGTTACATCCAAGGGACTGAATGGTTTGCGCAAAAAGTTGGGCGCCGAGCTTGGATTGTACGACCCGAAACAAATGCATTTCTCCTGGGTGACGGAATTCCCAATGTTCGACAAGGACGAGGAAGAAGATCGTTGGGTCGCCATGCACCACCCCTTCACGGCTCCCCGGGAGCAAGATCTTGCGACGCTCTCAGAGGATCCTCAGGCGGCTCGCGCGCAAGCATACGATTTGGTGATCAATGGCTATGAGGCAGGCGGCGGTACGATCCGAATTCACGACGCTGGTATTCAACAGCAAGTATTCGAGTTGTTGGCGATGACGGCAGAAATGGCCAAAGATCGGTTCGGATTCCTGTTGGATGCTTTGCAATACGGTGCACCACCCCATGGTGGGATCGCACTCGGAATCGATCGGATTGTTATGCTCTTTGCAGGCTTAGAGAATATTCGCGACTGTATCGCATTTCCCAAGACGCAACGCGCCATGGATTTGATGACTCAAGCACCTGGTGACGTGGAAACGAAGCAGCTGCATGAGTTGCATATTCAAGTTGAAACTCCTCCGCAGAAGAGTTAGCGATTCGCACATTTGGCTTTGAGGTTCGACTTTCTGTCAACAATGGATTGAAGACATGAAAACGAAGTTTTGGCTATCCGCCTTGATGCTGTCTGTAGGTTTCCTAAGTCTGCAGATGCAAACTAGCGCGGCTCAAGATGGATTTTGGTCGAAGCTCAATCCGTTCAAAGGACGAGGCAATGGCGCTGAGCGCAAGAGCAGTGTGTTCAATGGCGGCGGAGCCGTCGAAACGGAAGCGGACAAGGCCACGCCCAGCACAAAGCCGTCTTGGATGTTAGATGACGGGGAGACGGCTAGTTCTAGGAGCAGCTCCGCTAGCGAGAGCGTGGTTAGCGCGAGTGCGGAGCAGCCAGTTCGCTCGCCCAAGCCACGCATGTCCCTCAATCCTCTGAAGACTTTGGGCCTCGTCAAACGTCCCGTTGCAGCGGTTGCGAATACGACCAAGAAGGCGATCTCGAAAACGGCGAGTTGGATCAATCCTTTTGACAAGAAGCCTGAGCCGCGGAAACAAATGTTCCAGCGAACGAATCAAGGCTATCGACCACAGGATGAAGTTGCCGAACCAAAGAAAAGCAAATGGCGTTTTTTGCTGCCTTTCGATCCCGAGCCAGAACCGGATGAATACTATGATGTGAACGGTTTTCTAAAGCCGGGCCCAGCCAGATATCTCGGAGCTGGTCCGTCCAA
>JBCCEO010000795.1:0-3865 GCA_039030255.1 Planctomycetota bacterium
AGACAAAGTGCCAAATGAAGACTGACTTACCGTCGTTGAGGAAGGACAGCCGGAAGCTCTCCATCGACATCTTGGGGGTGACGACGGTCTTGATGCGCCGGCGAACAGTGCCCGTCTCATAGGAATCCAGGTCCTGGGGAACACACAACAATGTCACAATATTGATTTTTTCTATATTTAGATTTCGAATATCGTTTTATACAATCTAATTATTTATTTAAAATAGTACAAAGTTGATCTTCTGTCTTTTTTAAATTCATATTTCTATCTCGGATGTAGACATCTCGCGCAAAATATATCAAACTGAAGCCTATCGCTTAAACAGTGGCAAGGCCTTCCTAATGAAACCAACGAATGCTGAAGCCAATAAGCTTGAAAGTTTGTACTCAAAACATCTCAGTCAAGTCGGTCAAGCTAATGCTTGGCAAGCTTGGCGAAGAGCGACACGCGAGTTCTTGGAAAATCCGGAGCATTCGCGTGGAATTTCTCTCGAAACCCTCGATTGGTGGGCGTTCGAGAAGCCAAGGGGTAAAGACACTGCGAGCGGGGAACCCACGAGCCTTGGAGGATGGTCAGCGGGCAGCGAGTATGTCGAAATCTTAGATTTTCACACCGGGCCACCATCCTTCTCCACAGCTATCGAGACTGATGAGCTCCTGAATTCATATGAACTTGATTCTGAGCGCAAACCGCCCGGTCTTCGTTTACAGCAGAACGTATTCTTGTCTCGCCCGAAAGGTTGCGACTCCGATAGTCAGCTTGATGATTTCGCGAAAGGGATCGCAGAAGATCGTGCCTGGGATGGCGTTACCTGCATTTCTGGCGTGCGCGGCTGCGGAAAATCAACAATCATAAACCGAATTGAATGGTACTGTAAGAATTGGATCGAAAGCAATGGACGGCCTCTGTTGGTGCGGTTCGACATTGGAATGGCGTTCGAGCCAGAGAGGTTTGCCCGGGACCTGGCAGATCAGTTGTGCCGTGAAGCACGAAACTTCTATCGTCAAAAGCCTATCGTGGCGTTTCTCCCTGGCGTTACGGAACTCAACTTGGCGTTTGCTAACATTGCTCGGTGGTTTCAGAGCAATATTATGTGGGCATCAATCCTGACGCTGTTGTTCCTCGCGCTCATTGGAACGGCTCATTTTAGCGAATCCGGGAGAACCAGCGGGTCCGGAGAGCCCGTCGTCATCCTCAAAGACGGCCAAAACTTCTACCAGGTTCCCGCTTCATCCTTTGCGTTTTTGGGAGGCGACAAGGGTGATAGTTCGGTGCTTCTAGGTTGGCACAACCAGAGGGCACGATACGCGGCAATTTCCCCACACGGCGGACGAGCCTTGATCGTGTTTGACGGCGGCAAAGCAGAGATTCGCGACACCGCACACGGAAGCCTCGTTTCCATTATTGATGGCAACTTGAGAAACTTGTCCGCGGTGGCGTTTTCGCCGGATGACAATCGGCTTGTAACTGCAACGGGAGGTTCCATCGCCACAGTTTGGGATGTTCCCACCGGAGCGAAAATTGGAGTTTGTGCAGGTCACCAAGGAGCGATTTTGCATGCCACGTTCGCGTCAAGTCTCTCCGATGCGAATAGATCTTTGATCACGACTTCGATCGACAAGACCGCGCGGCTGTGGTCGGAGGATTGTCGGTCCGAGTGGGCAGTGCTCGGCGGGCATACAGGAGCGATTAGATTCGCGGATTTTACACGCAACGGCAACCGCGTCGCACTCGCATCAGAGGATGGCTTAGCCTCAATCTGGGATTTGGCTCTGAAACGGTTACCTTCTAGGATTGGATTTGCACGCGGCCACAACGGTGGCGTCACAAGTGTGCGTTTCAATCCAGATGGCTCCAAGGTACTGACTACCTCTCGAGATGGAATGGCATATCTATGGAACGCCTCCAAGCCCGAGCTCCCGCTGAAGACGTTTCGAGGACACCTTGGCCCGGTGCTGACCGGAGTCTTCTCGGAGACTGGCGAAGAAATCGCCACCACATCAACAGACAACACCACGCGTGTCTGGAGTATTGTGGACGGTGAAGTTCAAGGCGTAATCCGAGGTTTCCAGGGGCCGATTTCACGAGTATTTGCCGTAACAAATACACAAGGGCCTGCACGGCTTGGCAAGCCCGTCACTGCGGAAATGGTAAGTCGTATTGGGGCAATACGTTCACAGTCCACGCAGCCGTCAGTTCGCAATTCAATCCGATTGCCTCTTTTTGGCAAGCTTCCGGCAGCTGAAGTGTATGTCTTACTGTTGTCCGTAATCGGACTAGTCGGCCTCGGTTTCGTTTACGGTTCAAGGCGCGCTTGGAGAATGACTGGTGCGTTGGTGGCCGGGCGGCTGCCGCTCCTGGGGCGTCTAGCAAGGGAGAGGCTCGATCCAATTCGCCAATACATTGTCGTTGGCCTGCTGTCAGTGCCTATTTTGATAGGACTGCGTGCCGTCTATTATTGGATCTTTCCCGCAACCCCGCCTGGGCAGCACCCTCAATTGGCTCCAGCATTTCTTGGTGAAATCGTAACCTACTCATTCACTTGGTTCGCATTGCCAAAACTTGAGTCAAGCCTGCTCGTACCGTTCACAGTTTCGTTTGTCGCACTAGCTCTGGCGATACTAGCAATTCCACGCTGGTGGGAAGACTATGTCCGCTTCCAGCGCATTACCCGGCAATTGCAGTCGCAAAACGATACGCGCTTCATACCAGTACCCTATGTGGGTTCATTCTTGGCGTCAGTGTTGCCAAAGAGCGACGACCACGAAGAACTGGACAAGATTAGCATGCCGTTTCTTCAGCAACGAACTAAGAATATTTTGCAGGAGTGCGTAAACTCGTTTGGACGAGTCGTTATTCTTGTGGATGATGCAGATATTTTACCCACGGAATGCTTTCATTTGTTGATGCGCATTATGCGCCCAATCACAAAAGTTCCTGGCTCGGCCTGCGTAATAGCGGTGCCTAGTTTCTTTTTCGACGTTCTCAAGAGTAAAACACTTGGCGATGCGCACTCAACCATCCGGGAGTGCCACTATCTCGGAGACCCTAAGCTGTTTCTTCCCGGTGCAGATGCGCCCTTCAAACTGCGGCAGCAGCAATTGCCAGCAAAGGCAAAATCGAGCCGGACGTCAACTGCACCTGATAATCAACAAGACCTCGGGCAGGAGGCAATTACGCGTCACGATTTTCACATCCGAGTTGCTGAAACACTCTGCTCACGGCTTCGTATTCCTCTCTCGGACAAAGTTGATCCCGAGGAACTGACACGATCAAAGTTCGTTCGGAACGCACTTTCACTGTGGGATTTTCATCCGGAAAGCGACAGTAAATCTCAGCTGAATGATGACGAGAGTTACTTCTTGGAGGCGACTGATGGCAGTAAAAGGGAAATTATTCGAAGCTTGGAGGCACGTCTTCCGATCCCTCCACTCACAGACAGTGTCGTTGCCGCGCAACTCGGCGGACTAGGAACCCCGCAAATGGAAGAGAATCGAGCTTTAAGAATCGAGAATGGACGTATATCGTTCGAAGAAATGGAGAATGCCTTTCACTGCGATGCTCAGACGCGTGCCGACCTAAAAAAGGCGCGCAAGGAGCTTGGCGTCGAATGAGCCAGCGCAAAGTGATCCTAGCCCCACTTCCGCTGTTTCGGTTACATGGCGTAATGCCCTATTGATGTCTGATGTGACAGCGTAGCCTCGGGTGTGCCCACCATTGACTAAGATGTGGTGCGGGACCACATAGGCATCGTTGGCTGAACGAGAGTGAAATTGCTGAGCAACCGATATGGAGGAATCTGATCGCTATCGCGCCGAGCACTATAGGCGAGAAAGCATGGCTGCGGAGATTGAGTCGAAAGTAT
>JBCCEO010000796.1:0-3855 GCA_039030255.1 Planctomycetota bacterium
GAGCGCTTCTACGCGCTGGCGGTTGGTGAGGCCTTCGTCGTCGGGGAGGGGAGGTAACTCGTCGGGCGGCGCGGGAATGGTGTTGCACGCCAGCCGCGTCGACCATCAGCAGCATTTGGACTACAAGCGCTCGAGAGAGAATTGCAGAGCGATATCATGACTTCGGAGTGAAGCGCATGAATTCGACTGGCTCAGAACCGAGTGGGAAGGAGATAGACGCTTTCACTGATGCAATATTTCGTAAAGTAATCGTACTGCGAAAGGACGATGAACTATCGAATTTTGTCGTTGCGTCTAAGCTTGCAAGCCGTGGAATGACCGCTGAAGCGCTTCCCACGATGCAAAGACTCGCGCCCGCCGATAGGAAAGGCTTTGTGCAGGCGCATATTTGGATGGCGCAGTTTCTATTGACCAGAGATGACCCACGAGACGCGTTAGCACTAAAGCATCACTTACGAATTGCGGTTGAGTCACCGGATGTCTCTGCAGAAATGCTTGCAGTAGCTGCAAAACAAGCGGCACGAGTATCCAATTTGAGGCAAGCATTGACGCTGTTCGCGAGAGCGGCAGAAAGAAATCCTACGTTTCAATATGAACTCTTCGACCTAGCAATAGCTACTGAAAATGAGGTTATCGCAGAGAGTACCGCGACGGCAGCAATTCCTCGCTTGGAAAAACTGCTAAAAGGAGGAAAGGCGACCATCCGCGATCAGATCGCGCTCGGAACTTTTTACTTATACAAAGGCAAAGTTGATGCTGCGATTGAAACTCTTCAACGCGCTGAGAACCAAGTTGGATTGACCGCGGAGGAGACCGCCGCCGTGAAGCGGGCCCGATCCCAAATGTTCTGCGCACTTTTTGTTGATTCCCAAACGTTTGACGGCAAGTGGAATGGTCGTATCGAGTACCTTAACATGGCCTTTCACGCAGATCCGACCAACCCCTACGTCGCCGAAACCATTGCGAAACTTTCCACCCTTGACGGCCCCGAACCACCCGATGCTCTGATTGCTCAACTCGAGTCTTTTTTGGTTTCAGGAAAAGCAACCGCTATTACGCATGTTTGGCTTGCTGAGTCGCGAATCCGGCGGAAAGAGTATCGAATGGCGATTCAACATCTCCGGCAAGCAATACGCCGTGAGCCAATGGCCTTATTTTGCCACAACAATCTTGCCTACGCACTCTGGCTGCAAGATGAGAACGTAGACGAAGCTTTGAAGCATGCAGAAATTGCGGCCTCCAACGCACCAAATGAACCGGCTTTTCAAGACACTCTGGGCGTAATCTTGATGAAACTTAAGCGCCCAACAGATGCCGTAAAAGCATTCGAGGATGCCATTAAGGTGGTTAGCCAAGCAAATTACCACCGCCATGCAGCGGAAGCATATACAGCGATCGGAATGTTGGAACTCGCTAAGAAACACCAAGCTTTGGCCGCTGCTTCGGAAGACAAATAATTGCGCTTAGATGCAGGGATTGCCCGGCACACAACCATTGGCCTAGCCCTTATGCTAACTTTCGCGGCCAAGATCGCTTGCGGCAAGCGTCAGTCCTGCTCCCGTCCAAGAGTCAGTTTTAAAGGCGACGCGTCTCCACCATCGTAGCCAACTAATTCACCTAGGTTATAACTTTCAGAAATGTTAAAGTGATGGTTTGAAGTAAGCCCAGGACGAAACTGTGCCAATCCTCAAACGCGAACCCGATATTTTTCCCGAAGATCTCTTTCAGCAACCGCAACTGCTGGAGAAAGAGTGGTGGGCACTCTACACGATTTCGCGTCAGGAAAAAAAACTTATGCGACTGCTGGTTGCTGCGGAACTTGCATTTTATGCTCCGGTTATCGAGCGAAGGCATCGATCCCCAAATGGACGTCTTCGCAAGACATTTGAGCCATTGTTTGCGAACTACGTCTTTCTTTGCGGCGATGAGGATGCTCGTCACCGTGCCCTTTGCACAGGCTGTGTCAGCCGGAACACATTGGTTGAGTCGCCAGAAGAGTTGATCCAAGATCTGAGGCAGATTCAGGGCTTGATCAAGTCGGAAGCTCCATTGTCCCCCGAAAGTAGACTGGAGCCTGGACAAAGAGTACGAATACGCAACGGACCGTTTTCCGGTTACGAAGGGATCATTACCCGCAGGGAGCATGATGTGCGGCTAAATGTGTTCGTAAGGTTCATGACTCAGGGAGTATCCGTTTCGATTGATGACTGCCAAGCAGATCAGATTTGAAGCAAAATAGCTTCCCAAAGAAAATGAATTCTTCAGCGCGGCAAATCGCCCAGTATTCGCTATCGAAGGCCATAGCAACGTATCGGCAAGGCTCGCGAATGTTCTAAAATACCTGTCTGGTGTTCGGCTCGGTCGCAAAGTTGCTGTCGGTTAGCTAGGACTTCATTTTCAAACGATTACGAAAAAACGCATTTGCTAAGGGATTCGATGCATACTTCGATATTTGTTGCCGGCCATCGCGGTATGGTTGGCTCCGCCATTTGTCGAAAGTTGAAAGAGAACCCAGAGGTGCGGCTGATCACCAGAACGCGCCAAGAAGTCAATCTTGAAGATGCGGCCCAGGTTCACAAGTTGTTTGAGCGGGAAAAACCCGAGGCCGTCATATTTGCCGCTGCACGCGTTGGAGGCATACACGCCAACAACAGCTTTCCTGTTGAGTTTTTGACAGAGAATCTCAATGCGCAGCTTGCAACGATCGGCGCGGCATTCGAAATGGGCGTCAAGCGATTCTTGTTTCTTGGCAGTACTTGCATTTACCCGCGTATGGCCAAGCAACCGATCGTGGAAGAAGAGCTTTTGGCTAGCCCTCTTGAGCCAACCAATGAAGCTTACGCACTAGCAAAAATCTGTGGATTGAAATTGTGTGAATACTACAGGCGACAGCACGGCGTCCTATTCCACTCTGCTATGCCTACGAATTTGTACGGACCGGGCGACAATTATCATCCGGAACATTCCCACGTTCTCCCTGCAATGCTTCGGAGATTTCACGAGGCGAAGCAGGCTGGCCTGGAGCAGGTTGAGATATGGGGCACTGGAACTCCACGGCGAGAATTCCTATTCGTCAACGATTTGGCCGACGCACTATTACATTTACTTGAACTATCTGACCCACCCGACTGGATCAATGTCGGCTCAGGCAAAGACCTGAGTATCTTGGAGCTAGCCCAATTGATAGCGAAAATTGTCGGATTCGAGGGTGAAATTCGGACAGATCCGACGAAACCCGACGGAACACCTCGCAAGTTGACGGACATTTCGCGGCTCCGTGCAACTGGCTGGCAGCCAACAACAAATCTCGAGGAAGGCATCCATCAGACTTACGAGGATTTCCTAGTTAGAGCCGAACAAGGGAATCTACGCGCAGTTTAAAAAACCTGTGTTCCCCGCAAGAATTCAACTCACCGACAAATCTACCTACCAGTAAATTCGCATTATGAGCAAGTCAGCATTCGTCACCGGAATCACGGGCCAGGACGGCTCTTATCTGGCGGAATTCCTGCTGGACAAAGGATACGAGGTGCACGGCATCAAACGCCGCGCCTCGCTCTTTAACACCCAGCGGGTGGATCACATCTATGAAGACCCGCACACCGATCACAACCGGTTCCGCCTGCATTACGGCGATCTGAGCGACAGCTCCAACCTGACCCGGATCATCCAGGAAGTGCAGCCTGACGAGGTCTATAACCTGGGCGCCCAGTCCCATGTCGCGGTCAGCTTCGAGAGCCCGGAATACACCGCCGATGTGGACGCCATGGGCACGCTGCGCCTCCTGGAGGCGATCCGCTTTCTGGGGCTGGAGAAAACCACACGGTTCTATCAGGCCTCCACCTCGGAACTCTA
>JBCCEO010000797.1:0-3851 GCA_039030255.1 Planctomycetota bacterium
CACGATCACAAGTACGATCCGATCACGCAGCAAGATTACTACGCACTTTTTGCCTTCTTCAACAACATCGACGCCCAGCCCGAAACGGTCGGTTCCCCACGCGACGGCTTGCAGCCTCCCTTCGTCTCGCTGGCAAGCACAGAGGAGAAATTGCAGCTCGCCGAGCTGGATGCAACGGCGAAGAAACTTGAACAGCAGTTTCGCCAACTCGAACAGCAAACGAGCGAATCTTTGGACGAAGACGCCAAAAAAGAACTCCAAGACAAGGTTAAGCAAGCCGAAAACGCCTGGAAGAAGGCCAAGTCGACGCGAGATAACTTCGATCGGGCGATTCTCAAAGCGATGGTCATGAAAGAACGCAGCGAAGTTCGGCCAACCTTCGTGATGCTCCGAGGTCAATACGATGCGCCAGGTGCCCCCGTGGATCGGAATGCACCCGCTTTTCTACCTGCTTTAGGCAATTCGTCCGAAGTTGCAACCCGAATGGACTTGGCGAACTGGATGGTTTCGCCAGAGAATCCACTCACTGCCCGTGTGGCCGTCAACCGATTCTGGCAACAATTCTTTGGGACCGGGCTGGTGCGAACTTCGGAAGACCTTGGCGCCCAAGGTGAAGTGCCGAGTCATCCAGAGCTTCTCGACTATTTATCCGTGTCCTTCCAGGAATCTGGGTGGGACGTCAAGGCGCTGGTGAAATCATTCGTCATGTCGAAGACCTACCGGCAGTCCAGCAAGCTCACGCCCGAGCATTTGACGATAGATCCTGACAATCGCCTGCTAGCCCGCGCCTCGCGCTATCGGCTCGACGCCGAAGTGATTCGGGACCAAATACTGTCCACCAGTGGGCTGCTTTCGAAGAAGATGTACGGCCGAAGCGTCAAACCTCCTCAACCGGCGGGTTTGTGGAAGTCGGTTACGATGACTGGTGAAAGATATCGAGCGGATGCAGGCAGCGAGGTCTACAGGCGAAGTCTGTACACGTTTTGGAAGCGCGCGATGCCACCGCCTCAAATGACAATCCTGAACGCCCCTAATCGCGACGCTTGCATCGCTCGCCGCGAGAGAACCAACACTCCCTCGCAAGCCCTATTGTTACTCAACGAAGAACAATACCTCAAAGCGGCTCGGCACTTAGCTTTTTCCGTACTCGAATCCTCCACCGCGGCCGACAAAGAAAAGCTGGCCCAAGCCTTCGAAACGATTACTTGCCAATTGCCAGATGCACAAGAAAAAGAAATCCTGCAGTCCTTGCTTGCGGACTTGCTCAAACAATATTCCGACCAAACGGACCTGACCGACGAGCTTTGTGAAGGACTTGAGGTCGACGCGTCGCTCAAGCCGCAAGTCGCAGCCTGGACGGTTCTTGTCAACGCCCTCTACAACTTAGACATCACCAAGAATCGGGAATAGAACGATGGATAGAATACTCCAGCAGTATGAGACGATCCTAAGCCGGCGTTCCTTCCTGCACAACTCGGGCGTCGGGTTGGCCACTACTGCATCCGCTGCTTTAATCGCCAATTCTTGCCAAGCTGCAGACGCATCGAAGGCGACCACGCACTTCGAGCCAAAAGCGAAACAAGTCATCTTCTTGTTCATGGCAGGCGCGCCTAGTCATGTCGATCTGTTCGACTACAAGCCCGAAATGGACCAGTTTTTCAAAACCGAGTTGCCCAAGTCGGTGAGTATGGGCCAACGAGTTACGGCCATGACGCGTGGAAAGCAGCAATTGGTCCAGCCGACGATGTTCAAGTTTCGCCAGCGTGGCAAGAGCGGCATTTGGATGAGTGAGCTATTGCCGCATTTGGGTGAGTGTGGGGACGACATCTGCATGGTGCACTCGATGAACACCGACGCTATCAATCATGATCCAGGCAAAACTTCATTTTGCACCGGCTCGGAGATTGCTGGTAAGCCAAGTATGGGAGCTTGGCTGAGCTACGGACTTGGCTCGCTCAACAAGGACTTGCCGGATTTTGTCGTCATGCCTTCTGCATTTTGGAGTGGCAAAGTCAACGTCCAAGGTCTGTACGCTCGCCTTTGGGGCAGCGGGTTCTTGCCCTCCAAGCACCAAGGCTCGGCCTTCCAAGCAACCGGAGATCCCGTGCTATTCCTGTCGAATCCTCAAGGCATTGACCGTGAGGTGCGGCGCCGCATGCTGGATTCCTTATCGCAACTAAATAATAAGCACTTTACCGAATGGGGCGATCCAGAAACACAAACTACCATCGCTCAACAAGAAATGGCTTTTCGCATGCAAGCCTCGGTGCCCGAGCTGACCGATGTATCCGGCGAGTCCGCCGAGACGCTTGAACTGTACGGACCTGAAGTCGACAAGCCTGGCTCCTACGCGCGGAACTGCTTGCTGGCAAGACGTATGGTCGAGCGAGGCGTACGATTCATTCAGCTGTTCCATCGCGGCTGGGACCATCACACTCGCTTGCCCGACAACATGCGCGGTCAATGCAAGGACGTCGACCAGCCCACCGCCGCGCTATTGAAGGACCTGAAGAACCGCGGCTTGCTGGAAAACACGCTCGTGGTTTTCTGCGGTGAGTTTGGGCGCACCGTTTATGGTCAAGGTAATATGACCCGCGACAATTACGGCCGCGATCATCATCCACGGTGTTTTACTGGTTGGCTTGCTGGCGGCGGCATTCGTGGCGGCATGCAATACGGCAAGACCGACGACTTTTGTTACAACGTCGTCGAGAACCCCGTACACGTAAGAGACCTCCACGCGACCATGCTTCATTTACTCGGTATCGACCACGAGCGTCTCATCTTCCCCTACCAAGGCCTCGACCAAAAACTAACCGGCGTCGAGCACGCTCGCGTCGTCAAAGAAATAATTGCTTAGCCACGATGAACTCACTCATAGGGTTTGTATCACAGTGATAGCTAGAATTCGGGCGGCAAACCTGGAAGATGCGGGGCGGGTGAGGGAAATCTATGCGCCGGCTATCGAGAATGCGTCAACATCTTTTGAAATGGTCGTGCCTAGCGTCGAGGAAATGCAGCGGCGGATGGCGGAAACTACCGCCCTGTGGCCTTGGCTGGTGTATGAATTGAATGGCCTTGTAGTTGGATATGCCTATGCTCGGCCGTTTCGAGCCCGGGCAGCGTATGGAAGAACGGCAGAAACAAGTGTTTACATCGACGGGGAGTACCATGGTCAAGGCATCGGTCGAGCGTTGATGGGAGAGTTGCTGCGGCAGCTGAAGGGAGCGAGGCACCACATGGTGATCGCGGGCGCGACGCTGCCGAATCCAGGTAGCGTGGCACTGCACGAAAAACTGGGGTTCCTGAAAGTCGGCGTATTCCCCGAAGTTGGTAGAAAGCTGGGCAAATGGCACGACGTTGGTTTTTGGTCGCTGCGATTGGATGAAGTGGAGCTTGCTGAGGCGGCAGTTGTCTGCCAGGTCCAGGCTGGGTTTGTTTCGAGGCCGGAGTCGGTGACTTCGCTGGTCGCACTGGACTTGATTAGGGCTTTGTCTGCCGAACTGGCGGAACTCTACGATCATGCCGACGATGGAACCGGCGGCTTTGATCCAGCTGTGGAATTCGAAGTGCGGTTCTTGGCCGGTTATCTCAATGGTGCTCCAATCGCTTGTGGGGCGATTCGTAAGCTGGAAGAATCGGTCGGTGAAATCAAACGGATGTTCGTACTGCCCGAGTATCGAGGACGAGGATTCTCAAAGCTGCTGTTAGCTAGAATTGAGCATCAAGCTTATGAGGCAGGATACCGGTGTTTGAGACTGGAAACGGGCGATCGACAATTGGCCGCCAACATAATTTGCGAAAGCTGAGATCCGCTTGTATCCAGCTTGCTCGTAAAGTGCGATAGCGGC
>JBCCEO010000798.1:0-3834 GCA_039030255.1 Planctomycetota bacterium
AGCTGGCACAAGTACTGGCAAATTACGTCAGAATCAAAAATCGGGCCTGCGTCATTCGTCAAAAGAATGGGTATTTTTCCTAATGGGTTATGGTCGGAAACCGCTGTATTTTTTTTTGTTGGGCTGGTTTCCTCATGCTCGATTGCTACGTCTGTGAGATTTAGTTCATGAACAGTAGCAACGGCTTTCCGTCCGTAGGGTGAGTGCCGATTGGTAAGTAGTTTCATTTATTCCCCGAGTGCTGGGCCAAGCTTTGTAACCACGACGTCGGTCACGCCGCTCTTGGCTTTTGAGGGGTTTCATTCATCTTGTATTGCATTGCGGCGGCCAGTGCTCCGACGAAAACCAATGACAGCCAAGCAACTGTGTAATCGCTTGTAACATCAAAGCTTAGTCCTCCGACGTATGCCCCTAAGAACGCTCCAACTTGATGACTGAAGAACATTATTCCGAACAATGTACCAAAGTTTGTAGATCCGAACATGGAGTGGAGAAGATTGCTAACCGGAGCGATCACACTCAACCAAAGCAAACCCATCGCCGCTCCGAATATTAATGTGCTTTCTTGTGAAGCGGGAAGCGACGCGTAAACTGCAATTGCCAAAGTTCGCAAAGCGTAGATACCAGCAAGTACGAGCTTGTGGCCGTAGACTTCCCCCAATTTGCCAGCAAAGTAAGTGCCAAACGCGTTAAATAATCCAATAAGTGCAATTGCAGAGGCTCCGACAGAGGGCGGGAGACCACATATCGCGACATAGTTTGGAAGATGCGTTGCAACAAATGTGAGCTGAAAGCCGCATGCAAAAAAGGCAAGCGTCATGATGACGAATCCTGGGTGACTGCAAGCTCTTCGAATTGCCGCAAGAGCGTCCGGCCGTTCGGCGAAAGCTGTTTCGCCCGTTGATGACTGATCCCTCAGAAGTGGTGCAAATGTGACCATTGAGAACGCCAACACTGCTAGGATCAGCAGCGAGGTTTCCCAAGAGAACCTATTTAGGAGTGCTTGTGCCGATGGGGCGATCAGAAAAGTTCCGAGAGCTCCAGCAGAGGCAAGGATTGATACGGAGAGGTTTCTTAAATCGTCGGTTGCTTGCCTTGAGATGATCCCAACCAGCACACCATGGGATGTTGCTGCTACAGCGATGCCGATTACTAAACCACCACCAACGTAGAGCGCAGTTTCGCTACCAAGCGTCATCATAAACAATCCGCCCGCTAGCAAAATTGAACCGACAAGAACGACTACTAGGCCTCCGTATCGGTCGGCTATCGCGCCAATAGCCGGTTGAGAGATGCCCCACACAAGATTCTGAAATGCTATGACGAGCCCGAACGATGCAACGCTTATGCCGGTCCCAACAGCTACCGGCGTCAAAAAGAGACCAAGGCTTTGACGCACTCCCATCGAGACAGAAAGCACAACGCTCGCTGCAATTAATGTTGCAACTAGTGTGGGTGTCCAGCGCCGGGCACTATGCGTTTTGAGCTTAAGCATGATTGCTCCCCTTGGGTTTGGTTTATTGGGCAGCAAATGCTATGCGACGTAAACTCACTGTACGGTCTAGAAGACTATGCAATCAAATTTCGTAACAGGAGCCGCTGCGCTGTAATGGCAGCCGACAAAGGGTAAGACCGATCTTTGTTTGCAATCAGCCGGATAATCGCGCCATCGAGGAGCATCACTATCGCTTTTGAAAGGATTTCTGAGTCTTGATATCCTGCTGCATCGAGTTCCGTTTTGAACCAAGCTTCAAATCTTTCCCTGTGGCGTTGAGCTACTTGGAGTGCTGGATGACCAGGGAACTTCGCGAGTTCCATCACCGCCCGTATGAAGCCACAGCCCACCCAAGATTGCTCTGAAGCTTCTGCTGCTAGGGTTTCGAAGATACGCGTGATTTTTTCGCTTGGCATGCCATTCTTACCAGCCCAAGCCTGATACCGCTCCAGGGTAGGCTGCTCCTTGGCTTCCAAGAAGGCGACAAGCAAATCATCTTTCGATCTGAAATGGTAGTAGAACGTCTTCTTTGTAACACCCGCAGTTGCCGCGATGCTATCGATGCTAACCTCTCTAAAGCTGCTCACTTTGTACAGATCATCGGCAGCATTGATTATTCGCCCTCTAGTGTTCATCTGGTATCCTCCACTTAGAGTGGCTAGTGCTTGGTCGGCTTCCATTCGATCGTGTGATGAGCACGACCACCAGCCCAACGTTCACGCCCAGTAAGTCTTGTTCAACCAAACTAGATTTCTTGTTTGCGCAAAAATAGTTAGTGGCGCGAGCCAGAAAGGTCCGGCTGCCGGTGGAGAAGTCAGGTTCGCTCATTTGCTCACAGTATCAGATTGCTTTGTCCAACTATCGACTATATAGTACAGAAAATATGAACGATCAACACGACTTACGGTTTTCAGACTGATAGGATGCCAGCAACTACTCTGACGACGAATAGGAAGGGTAATAGATTGATTTTAAATAAGGTTTCAGATGTCTGCGCACAATCTGAAAGTGCTCGCGAACGTATTCGCGATCTCATCCTAGAAACACCCTGCGTTGAGACGAAGCGGCGTGGGGCTGGTGGGAAAAAACTGTATCTAAAGTCAGAAGACTTGCAGAGGACAGGGTCGTTCAAAATACGCGGAGCAGCAGCGAAACTAACATGTTTGTCTAATGAAATTCCTGTTATCACGGCGTCTTCGGGGAACCATGGCATTGCCTGCAGCTTAGCTGCGCAATCAACCGGCCAAAATCTAACGGTTGTTCTACCAGAGCATGTTGCACCAATCAAACTCGAGAAAATAAAGAGTTTCGGTACAAATGTGATATTGCATCCAGGCGATTCTGGAATTGCCGAAAGACATGCCCGACAGTTAGCCGATGACGAAGGCTATGTTTATGTTTCACCCTACAACGACAGTCTGGTTGTTGCCGGTCAGGGAACCATTGGTCTGGAAATACTTGAACAAGTGCCGAAAGTGGAAAGTATATTTGTTTCAATGGGTGGCGGCGGCTTGATATCCGGAATTGGCTCCGTGATAAAATCCCGGTCATGCAAAACTAAGGTGATTGGAGTGGCTGCGGAGAATTCGGCAGCGCTGGCCAAGAGCCTCGAAGCAGGCAGAGTCGTAGACACGGTTCATAGTGAAACACTGGCGGACGGATGTGCAGGAGGCATGGACCACGACTCTCTAACCTTTCCGCTTGCGCAATCTGTCGTCGACGACGTGGTGTATGTTTCAGAAAGGCAAATAGCCGATGCAATGAGGGAACTAGCTTGGTCTGAAGGCAGGTTGGTCGAAGGAGCAGCAGCCATGGCTCTTGCGGCGTATCAAATCAAAGAGAAGGAGTTACCCGGCCTTACAAGCGTCGTAGTTCTATGCGGATCAAATTTTGATAAATCAACGATGCAAAAGGTACTGTTGAGTAATGGCTGATATAGATTTGAAGCCTTCTGTCATCGCTACCGGTGCTAAAACATCATCGGTACCAGACACCGTTGCAGGTCTTTGCGATGCCTTTGCGCATCTTTTGTCACCTTTTGTGGAAGTAGTTGTGCACGACTGGGAGAAACAAGAAGTCTGCTACTTGAGCGGTAACATTTCAGATCGTAACCTAGGCGACCATTCATTCATCGATCCAATCGATATGCCGCTGGCTCCCGGCCAAATTTTTGGTCCGTACAGCAAGACAAATCCTGATGGTAGACCGGTCAAGTCAGTAAGCTACATCCCTCCCGATCACCAAAGAATGCTGATTTGTATTAACTTCGACGTATCAAAGTTTCAGTCGATTCTGTCTGCGTTGACCTTGCTGATTGAAGTTGCTGCACCGGAGGAGGC
>JBCCEO010000799.1:0-3834 GCA_039030255.1 Planctomycetota bacterium
CACTGAGGAAGCTCGTGCCCATCCAGGTCGACCGTGTAAGCTTCCTTTTTTCGCTCAGCTTCTTTCTGCTTCTCATTCCAAGTCGGAGGAACAAGTGTCTGTGGCAGCAGACCATTGCCTTTGTGCAAAAAGATAAATCGAGTCGGTGGTTTGGACCCTGGCTTCGCTGCAGCAAACAACTTGGCTGGAACAATACTCGAAGTTGCACCAATCGCACCAGCGGTAAGCAGCGAGTGCGTCAAGAAGTTTCTGCGATCTGTCATAGCGATTTGCTTTAGGCGAATACTTTGATTCTAGAGACGACGGTCAAGGTGCGAGTCTGGCAGTGGATTTCGCAGCAGGTTTTCCTAAATCTTTGCGATACATGAACGAATCCGAAGTGAGCAGCGAGACAACCACGGCTCGGAAACTACCTCCGCTTTCAGTATAAGCAGTATCGGCTTCGCGAAGCGTTCTGGAGTCGGACATTAGCTCGTTTCTACCCATGAAGAATCGAAATGTGTGCCGAATGAAGGATTGACGCACTCTATCCGACTTTGCCAGCCGCTCGATCAAGTCCATGGCATCGATGACATCTCCGTCCAGCTTCGCGTCACCCGTGCCATCCAGGCGGCCCAATGTGCTGACTCGTTTCGTTTTGTAGGTGTCGAAGCCATTCTTTTTCTTGGACTTGGCAAGCAGGTTTTCAGGTGCTTCCAACGGTTCATCCAGCCGGTAACGCCCGAAGTCGTCGTAGGCTTCGAAAGCCAGACCAAGCGGGTTCATGTGCTGGTGGCATTTCCAGCACTCATCCTGAGTCGTCACCAGTTCGACACGTTCGCGGAACGTCGCTTGATGGTCCTCAGGAACTTGGGCATCCACTGTAATTGGCAAATCGGGCACACGACCAGCCAACAACTTTTCACGAATCCAACGACCTCGGCGGATCGGATCCGTGTGGAAATTGCCCGAGTGTGCAATCAGCCAAGCGGGGTGCGTTAACAACCCTTTCCGATGCTCAATCTTGAAAGGCTGGGCGACAGGGTAATCCCAAAACAGTGTGTCGTCCAAGCCCGTGTCGTCGTCCTGAAGCCGCGTGTTGTAGCGAAATGGGTTCGGCGTAGGCGGCAGATTGTAAAACGGAGCATGGTTATAGTAGTAACCATGCGCAAAATTTGGCGTTGTGAATGGCGTGCGGCCTCGCCCAATCGACTCGCGCCAAAAATGCATGTAACGCAGGAACTCGCGTTTTTGTTTTCCGCCGATGATACGCAGCGACTTTTTGGACTGGATGAATTCCACGTTGTCTTCGATGACTTTCTCTGGATTCTTCTTCCAATCTTTGTCCTTGAAGTACTCGTAGGCTTCCGTCCACTCTTCGATGATCTGTCGACCGGTTTCATTGTCCCGATTGTGGTAAACAAAGTAGTCTTCGGTCGTCAGCAGGTTCTCGAATACGGCTTGATCCTTTGTTAAACACCAGTCGACGATGCGATCGGCTTCTTTAACCAAAAACCCTGGCGTTCCGGCTGTTCCGCGAGAAGGATTCTGGTAGTAGCCGTCGCTGCGCGGAATATCTTTAAATACTTTGGTCGCTCCTGGATAGCCAAAGAATTCACGGAAAAATCGGACAAGCTTGGGATGCGTGCTCTCGTGTGCTTGCATGTTCTTGCCGCTGAGTGACGGATCGACCGGACCAGCCAAGGACTTGTCGTCTTCCAAGAGACGCTGGACTTCACGACGAAGATCTTCCTTCTTGGCCAATCGCCCTTGCTCAGCTGCTTGGCGCAACCCTTCGTCTGGCCCGCAGTCGCTGAGAGCGTAAGCGATGGCTTGAGCCGCTTCCTTCGGAGACAGCTTCCTGCGTCCAGCTGTGTCCAAAGGGCCTGCTCCAAACTCTTGGCGGTACAGGAATTCGGACTCGAGCAGAACGGCGACCAGCATTTGACGCAGCCCCTCGACGTTGCCGCCGACGCGAATGGTTTCTTCGAGCAAGGCAGTGTATTTGGCGATTTCGGCCACTGTTGGTTGACGATTCAAGACGCGTGCAAACTGCTCCTGAATAGCCGCATGCAATTGCTCCCGAGTCGGCTTGCCCTCACTTTGCACGATCGCGACGAACTCGGGCGGCGAACGCGGAGGATACCAACGATCCTTGGGGTTCGGATAAGTCAACTTGCGGCGATCCTGGCCAAAATGCACGGCGGAGAAAATCTGCTTTTGAGAAATCCACTGCGCGTTGTTCATCATGACCAGTAAGTGACCGCCGTCGAGCGTCGCGATGTCATAGTCACGAACTCCCGAGTTATCGGGAAGCACAAAAGGATTGGTGATGCCATAAAAATTCTTTTGCCGGTCCCGTCCTTCCAAACCGAAAACATCGTTGACGCGCTGGTGAAAGATCTGTGGACTCACCAACCAGCGGCGAGCGGGAGTGAAGGGATCGGCATCGATCGAGCCATCAAACAATCGGTCGTGATCGACGTAATTGCCATAATCGGGGTAGGTTAGTTTTTTGTCGAGTTCCGATGCGTTGTGTTTTTTCAGTTCAGCACGAAGCCAAGCGGCGAGTTGATCGTGTTGAAAATCCGAAAGCGTATCGGACTCGGGCGGCATCGTTTGAAAGAAGACTTGATCCTGTGCTCGGTTCAGCAATGCCAAGCGTGCTGGCAGCTCAAGCGAATCCAAATTGTCGAGACGTACTTGGGCTTCAGGGGAATCACCACCATGGCAATCGAAGCAGGCCTCGGCTAGTACGGCACGGATTTGTGCCGGTATCTCGAACGACTCGTTCGCTTGTGCCTGATACTGCGGCACTAGAATCAGCAACAGGACGACCATTGCACGTCCAAGGGGACGCGTCGGAAGATGTTTGTAAGTGTTCGCAGCAGTTGCCATGAAAACATTTTGACGAGGGATTGTTTCGCGACTTTCTAATATTTCATTATCGTTCAACTTTAGCTTTGCCCCAAGATGAACTCTTCCCAATTCGGCCAATTGCGGCCGAAATCGAGGGCGACTACAAGCTCCGCCAAGGCAATATGGGAAACTACCGTCTCATCTTGCATTCAAGCGGCGGTAACAATCCAACGCGGAAGATGCTAGTATGACTAGAACAATTCTGTGTTTTTGAGCCGTCGTTGTCGAGGAGTATTGTTGTTGTACTGGACGATCTTAATCCTAGCGAACTTGCCTGTGTTTTTCCTGATTGGCTGGTTGTTATTTGACAACGCAGAGAACGCGGCAGAATCATTTTTCACCACCGTTCTGCTCTTGCTTCAAGCGATTTTTGTTCCACGCATCGTGCGCGTGTTCCTCGACATGGATGACGAAGGTTCCTTTGGCCTCTTCGAATTTGCTGTGTTTGTCGGCGGTTGCATTGCAGTCGTCTATGGCGAGCATTTCTTGCTGACGAATTACGTATTTGGAAATCAGTAAACCCAGGTTGACCTGCAGATCACCTCCAGATTTTTCTAATCAGTCCATCGGTTTAAACCGACATGTAAAGTGCCTTAGCCTTTTGGGCTGCCAGACAATCTGCATGCCTACCAAACTTTCACGAATCTTCTGCACCTCTTCAAAAACTTCGACGACATAGTCCGCATGGGACTGGGTGTATGTCCTTCGTGGAAATGCGAGTCGGATAAGGTCCATCGACGCGGGCACTTCCGTTCCATCTGGCTGGAGACCGAACATGACCGTTCCAATTTCACAGCTACGAATTCCCTCCAGTTCATAGAGTGCGACTGCGAGAGCTTGGCCTGGGTAAGATAGAGGATCGATGTGGGACAGCCATTCTCTTGCATCCACAGCTGATGTCAGCAGGCTGGGTGGGGAGCTCCGGAGAAGGTGGAC
>JBCCEO010000800.1:0-3833 GCA_039030255.1 Planctomycetota bacterium
CTACAAAAGAGTGCTTTTACCCGAGTTTTGGGTCATCAATACACGCTGTGCGCCGCTTTGTAATGATTTAGACCGTGGCTTTGAGAAACTCACTTTCCAGCGTTGGTGTGCCGACACGAAGTGTTTTATAGACGAAACACGTGATTCCTATTTAGTAGCACAATCGCAGCTTCCAACTCTTATGTACGTCCACGGAAACTCGCTGGACCATGAGAAGGCTCTCGTTTCGGCCTGGAAAATTTACGAGCGTGTCAAGGTTTGCCCGGGCCGCAAACTTATGGTTCTGTGGTCGTGGCCAGCCGAGCCCGTCTACAAACGACCTCTATTAACACCTGTGAAACTGGTTCGTAAGAATATTCAAACGAAGTATCGCTACGCCGAGCGGCAAGGCTACTATCTTGCCAAGATGACGCAACTGATGAGCAAACAACATCCGCTAACTTTGGGCGGACATAGTTTTGGAGCCGTGACGGCCCTCTGCGCTACGCACTATTTGGGCGGCGGTCAGCTCAACGGATATACTCTTGCTGGTGGTTCGACCGAGCAGCAATACAATCTGCGGATCTCGCTAATCTCACCTGCTTTGGACAACGACCATCTCTATCCTGGTCACCGCTATGAAATGGCACTCTACCCAGTCGAAAAGCTTCATACGACTTTCAGCACCGAAGATGCGACGCTAAAACGTTGGCCCAACTACTCTTTCCGTGGATGCGAAGCGATGGGCTACACCGGAATTCGTGCTTCAAGGCTTGGGGTCAACGCTCATAAACTCTGCCAACAAAGACTAACGGAGGACGTTGGAAGGTCTCACTACTTGAAGGAACACTTGGCGAGTGTTCAGATGATCAGCCAGCTTTGCAATACGGCCTTCAATACCTTGCCCACTGCGGCTGGCTCATCTTCTAGCTCAAGAAGTTTTGGAGTTCCAAGTGTGAATGTCCAAGAAGTCATCCAAGCGCCTGTCAAAGTTCTGGCACCCTTCGGCAGCTGATATCACTCGAGAAGATTGAGCTTTTCGGCATACCGAATCGGATTGCGATTTATTTCTTGCAATCGGGATATGCAACCTCAAAAGTGGCCGTGATCGAGAAACTCTACGGTCGCGGCTTTCACTTTCGGATACAGCGGCATGATCTGATGTAAGCCGCCGACTTGGGTGAAATCTCTCGCACCCGTTAGGTAGTGCGAACTCAATTCGACGACTCCGTCATCGTCGCCTGGGATACAGCCTAAGTATCCGCGATCATTTCCTTTGCCGCCGGCAATAATGCCAAATTGAAAATGCGGAGTTTCTAACTCGCGTTCCAAGCATCGCCAACCTTCTTTGAGTGCTAATTCATCGACTGTTTTGCCCAATAGGAACTGGATAATGCAACGTTGGCCCAACGTATCGGCAAGGGTTACGCCTTGATTTGGCGGGCTTATCATTACCATTCGACGGAAGCAAACATGGGGTGGATGGCTCTGCCTCTGCATTCGGTACAGTAGATGACGAACCATGATATTCGACATGCTGTGACACACAAAGCTAACTTCGTCAACTCCTTGCAGGTTGCGCAAGACGCTCTCCAAGGCAATCGTATGTTTTTTCACACCTCCCTGTGTTGAGGCAAAGCCAAAATTCAAGACGGTGTACCCGCCTTCGCGCTCGATATAGCGTGCGAGATGGCTCATCAAACCGCGTGTCCCTGCCAAACCATGCATCACAATTACAACGTGACGCGGCATTGGACGAATCTGGCCGCTGCATCTGCGGCGTTCTAATTCGCGATAACATTCGTCCATTGAACCGAATGCAATGCGGCGATTAAAACCATCCAACAATCGGAAGTGGCCAAATTGGCTATGCTGCTGAATCCGCCAGTCGCGATGGAGGACGTAGTCCGTCCAAAAGACTTTGCCCCCAAAAGTCGGCAGATGGAGAATGTCTAGCTCCTGTGCCACCGTTCCAGTTGAAGGAAGCAGAGTCAAAGACAGGAGAATCACTGGGACCAGAAAAGTTCCCTTAGCCGTCAATCTACGCGGACGTTTAAATTGAATTGCAACGTAGGAGACGGACGCGCGTAGACTCGCACTCATTTCCTTCTTGCAGTTCTTCAATCGCATCGAGCCGACAACCAGCAAACGGACTTCTTCCCAAAACGATGCCGTAAAGGCACTCGGGAGTTATCGTCCATCAGGCGAATAATCTGTGCTCAGAACCAAACAGCCCTAGGAACTATCACTTTTTTCGTCACCCGATAAACCCTCCAAATCGTAATCTTTTAACTTCTTGTGCAACGTATTGCGATTTATTCCTAACTTCTGAGCAGCCTTAGTTTGGACGTAGTTGCAGCTCTTCAGAACTTGAACAATCAGCTCTTTTTCGACTTTGTTTACAACATGGCTATGTAAGTTGCTTTTCTCCTTCTCGCCCTGTCGAACACCTTGGTTCACAAGCTCCTTGGTGAGGGTTTCCAAATCGACACCTCGAACACTAACCGTTCCTTCGTCACTACTAATTCCGCGCACGACATCGGGCAAGAGATCCAACGTCAATTCGTCTCCGTCCGCCATGACAACGGCTCGTTCGACATAGTTCTGCAATTCCCGAACATTACCTGGCCAGTGATACTGCTGTAGAGCCTCGACTGCTTGTGGCTGAATATGAACGACATAGCGATTATTTGCCTCGCTGTAAACGTCTAAGAAGTGAGCAACCAGCGCGGGGATATCTTCAAGTCTTTTTCGAAGGGGCGGAATATGAATAGGCACGACATTCAAACGCCAGTAGAGGTCTTCTCGAAACTTTTCCGCTTGCACTTCCTTAGTCAAGTCGCGATTACTCGCTGCAATGACCCGAGTATCCACCGTTATCGTAGTAGTATCTCCCACGCGTTCAAATTCGCGTTCCTGGAGAACTCGCAACAATTTGACTTGAAGAATTAACGACGTGCTGTTGATTTCGTCGAGAAAAATCGTGCCGCTGTGAGCTGCCTCAAATCGTCCTGTCCGATTGCTGACAGCGCTAGTAAATGCACCGCGAACGTGACCAAACAATTCGCTTTCGAGCAGACTCTCGCTCAGCGCGCCGCAGTTCACCCGCACAAAGGGCCCCGAGGCTCGATCGCTAAGTTGGTGTATCGCCCCGGCGATCAGCTCCTTACCTGTGCCTGTCTCGCCCAACAGTAAGACGGAAGCATTGCTTCGAGCTACACGACGGGTCGTTCGGTAGACTTCCTCCATCGCAGGACTGGCCCCAATTATCCCCTCGAGCGGCGAATCCGGTTCTTCGGAAACTGGTTGAAAACCGTAACGAGACATGGGCAGCAGGTGACGAGGAAGGTAATTCAGTTCATGAAACGTGACCCGTAGCGTACATGCCGCCTCGAATTCTCTGCAATCTGAAAGAATTCAGATGCAATAATTCATGCGTAGCCCTGCGTACGTTCCAACTCTCGATGAGCCAAACATGCGACATAGGCAACGCCTCAATCCAGCACTTCCGTGTGCTTTCAACGCTCAGGCAGAAGCAGAACCCGTTCGTTCAAGGAACTAGAAAAAGAAGGATCTGCTTATGCCTATTGTCGCGAACTAGAAAAGGATCGCAAGTGAGCAGTGACGCTTGGTCTAGATTCGGATGCCCATCAGATATCCAAGTGATGAAGAATCACATCGGCTCAAGCAGGCTCGAGTCGAAGGCACTAGCTCCTCTAACCCAAAACCCTTTCGACCAACTGAGCATTGCAAGCCCTAAGAATGAGCTAACGTCAGTATCACAACCCCTGAGGCCAACTTCGCTTGCCGGCCTGGGCTTCAATAACATCCAGAACAAAGCCCAATGTCTTAAC
>JBCCEO010000801.1:0-3833 GCA_039030255.1 Planctomycetota bacterium
AAATAGGGCCAAACTCAGTGAACACAGCGACCTGACAGCAATACACAAGTCAAATACAAGTATATGCAGACAGTCCTGCACAAAATCTGTTAGTATTCTGAAAAAGGACAAGTTAGGGGCTGTCACGCTTAGTTCTAATCCGCCTCCGCCAAGTCATGCTTTCGCAGCGTTTGCATGATCTGGCCCATTGACCAATCGACTTCCATCACCACATCGCCAAACAACCCTGCTCCACTTTTGCCCTTAAAGTCATCCGAGACGTAAAGCGGAACGTGTACCATACTATGCGGCAAATACACGAGAAAGGGCTTGTCTTTATTGGTCTCGATGAAATCCACCGCTCTTTCGGTGTATTGTTTCGTAAGCAGTTCTTGATCTTCGCCGGTCACTTTGGGGTTGATGACCTTCGTTCCCTCTAGCAACGGCAAATGTGGCCAGCGTTTGAGGCGATCTTTCATTTCCAAGTGGAGAACGCCGGGATGATAGGGCCACATGTCGTTGGAGTAGGGTAGGCCGAAGTATTCGTCAAAGCCGTGATTGGTGGGTAAGAACTTTGGGTGGTGACCTAAGTGCCATTTGCCATAGCAGGCAGTAGCGTAGCCTTTCTGCTTGCAAATCTCCGCAATGGTCACTTCGTTCTTATTAATTCCAGTCTTAGCACTTGGGCCAAGCGCGCCTGCAAACCCGATGCGACGATGGTAGCATCCCGTCACCAGCGCAGAACGCGAAGCAGAACACACGGCACTGGATACCTGAAAGTCCGTGAAACATCGTCCCTCTCTGGCCATTTGATTCAGAAACGGAGTCTTGTAATCCTTTGCACCAAAAGGACCGATGTCGGCGTACCCCATGTCATCAATGAACATAACGACAATGTTCGGCGGAGCGGCACTAGGCTTGTTTGCAGGCGGTTCGTTGGCCTCAAGGAGCGTTGCGGTATTTGAGATCGTCCACACGAGAAATGCGAAGCTCAGCAGGAACACACGCGGTAAGGCACTTGTCATTTTCATGGTTTTCGTTGAATGAAAAAGGAAAGGAAGAAAGAACAGCCTTTAGCGCGAAGGAACAGACGACTCCCTAGCTCACGCTGCGGGTTGGTGGTTTAGGAGAATAATATAGCCAAAGTTGCGAAGAGCTGCTGGGAGAAAGATTCTCAGGCTGGAAGCCCAAGCCACGGGAAGATTCTCAGGCTGGAAGTCTAAGCCACGTGCGAGTTGAGGACGACGCTGGCGATGCTCAGAGCGGCCATCTCGATGCGGAGGATATTGCCGCCGAGCGAAACGCGGCGAAATCCACGTTCCTCCAAAGTCTGACACTCCTTGTCCGTCCATCCGCCCTCCGGACCAATCAAACAAACAGCAGCATGTGACGCAACTGAATCTTTTGATTCACTTGCAGCCGCGAAACCAGAGTCCCGCAATAGCGCGGCCACACTGACCGTATTACCGTAGGGATGCGCAAAAAACTTCAGAGTAGTCAAGCCTTCTGATTCGCTGTCCGCTGCCAAACTGCCACCCACTACATCTTCGATGCGCTGCGGTTCATTTATTTGCATAAGCCGATCCCGACCACATTGCTTACACGCCTCAATGACTGAACGTTGCAGTCGCTGCAAACTCTTTTCTGCGGGCTGAGCCACGCTGCGTCTGCTTAGAATCGGAGTCAAGGTGGCGACACCAAGTTGCGTGAGACCATCGATCAACACTTTCTGCCGATCCCCTTTAGGAAGCGACACGCCTAAATGCAAATTTGGACTCTGCTGCTCGGGAAATTCGACACGCTGTTCGTATTCGACTTGAACGCATTTCTTGGCTACTTGCCGAATCACACCCTCAGCCCTTCCCCCAACTCCATCAAACAGTTGCACATGCTGACCAGCGCCGAGGCGCAGTACATTGCTAGCATGTAATGAATCGGCAGAACTAAGTTCTACCAGCCCATTTGCAGGCATTTCAGGCAGATAGAAACGAGGAACAGACATCGAGAATCAGCAGCATTTGCGAACTTGGAGGGAGTGAGTGCGATCCCGTTCAAGTTTAGCGAGAACCTTCCCGATGGAAATCGAGGAGGGTTCATGATGCAAGCATTTTTTTGCTTTCATCAGCCAAAATTGAAATTCACCTAGTGGGATACGAGTCGTGACATACTGGCGTTACTGGCAGCTCAACGCTGCTCCGTTCACTGGCGATTTGCAACAGCCCCTATTCCGTGGAGCGACAGTTGAAGAGGCGTTGGCGCGCATCGATTTTCTGGTCAGCAATCGTCGCAGTATGGGAATGCTGCTGGGGCCTAGCGGCGTCGGGAAGTCCAGTATTCAACGCTACCTAGTTTCGAACCCTCCCGCATCTGCAGAACTTCCTAGCGTTCAAAGCACTCGCATCTCCGCGATTGGCTTAGGCCCAGGTGAATTGGTGGCCATCCTCACGCGGCAACTGCTGGGCGCGAGTGCAGTCGAGCTTACCGATAGCACACGGAACTGGCACACGCTATGCGACTACTTCCGTGCCTCGATTCGCGAGGAAGTGCAAACCATCGTTTTGCTTGATGATGCAGAGAGTGCAACGCAAGCCGCTCACGAAGACGTTTGTCGCTTGCTGTCACTTTCTTTCCCAATCACATTCGTCCTGGCCGTCGAACAGAATCTTATCGGCGCCGTCCATCGCAACTTGCTCGAACGCACCGATCTACAGATCGACTTGCCTGGCTGGGAAGTCTCACAGACCGGCGAGTTCCTAGCTTGGAGCTGCCAACGGGTCGGACGCCCTCAGCCGATCTTTACCGATCGAGCAGTCGAGATGATCCAGGAAGTTAGTCAGGGCGTCGCCCGGCGCATCGTGCAAATTGCAGACTTGTCGCTCGTAGCTGGCGCCGTCGCCCAAGCCGATTGTGTCGACGCGGACTGCGTGCAGCAAGTCATCTGTGAATTGCCAAGAACAGCGGCAGCCTAGCAGCATCAACCCGCCGCGTCAGCTGGGGCCCATTACTATCCCGGCGGGCTAGTATTTTTGGCGTGCCAGCGAGGAAACTCTGCACCTACACGCCAGCGCTTCGGTTTCCTGCGCTATGTCCAACATGGCTGTTCTTAAACAGGCGGAACGAGTAGGGTTTACCCGTGAAGCCCCTGTCGAATCGCATCCAGATCACGACACTCGCCAACTTTCAAGGTTGGCAATCCGAAGGAATCCGCCATGGATCGCGAAGAGTACCAAAAATTAGTCAATACATTCTTCAAATGGGACCAAAATGAGATCGTCCCAATCTTGGAAGAATTGCTGAGTGCCGCCGCGGCCGAGCATGCGCAAAACCCGGCCTATGCAATGTCTCAGAATTATGAAACGGCGCAGGCGAATCCTGAAATTCACATGCTACCAGGGAATCTCAAGGATGCTCGCGATGCCGTGTTTCCATACTTTTGGGGCACTGATAGTTTTAACAGCCCTTTGCACGTAGAAAACGTCCGTGGACCAGCGAACAACGCATCTTTGATCGGCGCATTCGCTTGTTTACTAAAAAACCCAAATCTATGTACTGACCGCTATAGTCAGCGATCCAACGAACTGGAAGTCAAGACAGTCACGGCCCTGGCAAATCTGATTTTCTATCACACCGACGATCCTTGGGGCGTGTTCACGATTGGAGGAACGATTTCCAATCTCTACGGTGCGAAGATTGGGCTGGAACGCGTGATTCCGGGAGCAATGAAGAACGGCATCGGCGGACAGCGCGTCGTCGGCCTTTGCTCGGAAGCAAGTCACTATTCCAATCGAACGGTAGCCGGTTGGCTCGGCATTGGAATTAACAATCTCATCGCGATTCCAACCGACGCGAATCTG
>JBCCEO010000802.1:0-3833 GCA_039030255.1 Planctomycetota bacterium
GGCACGCCTACCCAGGTTATGTCAGTCATTTGCATCGGTGCGAATGATGATCGATATTTCGTTAGCCACTCGGGATTGTAGTCACTAAGTGAACTTTCAGGGGAAAGCTCTAATCCGTTTTCCGTAGTTGCCAACTGGAGCTCTTGCTGTAGCTGTTGCAAGTTCTCGTTCACTAGTAGATTCGTACTGGTGCCAACCAAAGTGCATGTTCCGCCCAATATAGCCATGTAACTGATCGGCAACAGCAAGCGAGAGGGCGCCACGTTCCTTGCTCGGCACCAATTCACGATTTGGGGCAATAGCATGGCAACAATCGCTGTGTTCAGGAGAAATGCACTTCCACCAAGGACAGCGAAAACGAGCCTTCCCAAGGCAGATCTTTCATCCTTTGCCGAGCCCAAAAGCCATCGTCCGACTTGATCTAGGACACCCGAGGTTCGCAGCCCGGCCGTGACAACAAGCAAACTGCCAATCGCAATTACCGTTCCATTTGCGAAGCCTTGCCAGGCTTGTTCCGGTTCAATGACGCCACACAAGACAAACAGAGCAAGCGCAAGACCAAAGAGAATCTCCAGTGGCACGCTGCGACGCCAAAATAGCACGATAACCACGCCAAGGATCGTGGCCATCGCTATCAGGATCTGTAATGACTGGTCTTGAAACACGGAATACTCTTCATGCAAACTTATGGAATGCCAGCGTGGCTTTGAGATTCTTGACCAGGATCTTGAAATACTTGAGTTCTGGAGCTGAGTATGTCCATCCAACCGGATGATTTGCACAGCTTCATTCTACCGGCAGCATTCCTATAATCGTCATCGGCTCTCTTGCCGCCAATAGCATTAGGAATGTGGCATAAAGACTCTTTGGGTCCCTCTACACAGCGACTTTCTTCCTTCTAGGCAAAATGGCCGGACAGGAAAGGCGGGTAAGATCGATAACCTTTTCCGTTGGGCAAAACTGAAGCGACCGAATGGCAAATGAGTCTGCTTCGACCACTCTCTCCCACCCGTTGTATTGCCCGAGAAAAGGAGCACTGTCTTGTTGAAAATCAACCTGATTCGTTGCGTCTTAAAGTCCATCCTGACAACCATCGTCATTGGAAACTTGACGCTAAAGTTGGCCGCTCACGATCATCCCGCCGCCGAATACGAAAACTATCCTCTCAACCAATCCTGCTTTCATGATCCCGATCATCTGGAGCCACATAACAGACTGATTGGAAGCTCAGACGATAGCAACAATAATTCCATCGCAAAAGCACTTGCAGCAAGTGCTGACTTAGAGCTTGCTACGCCTCCCCGACATTCGATCGCTTCCAGTTATCTCTTTATGCGATCTGCAATGGATCGTTGTCTGCACTTTGCTGAGGATGCCCAGTTCGCTGACGCAGCACTCAGAGTCGCAGAGTTTGTTGCACGGGAGCTTCAAGCTCCATCCCATCTGATTGTTCGCACTCCAGATGAAGGTACACCTCCCATCCCGATGCTGCCAGCCGGCTTTTCGAACCAACGAGAGTCACAAGTCGCCTCTCGAGTCGGAAAGCGCGGCAGGCTGCGGGAGACTTATCTTCCCTATGATCTTTGCGTTCGCGATTGGGAATTCCGACGCAATCTCGATATCGAAGTCGTTGTTCCCTACGAGATTGAATCACCTTCCGTTCCTAGCAAGGATTTCACTGGCGGCATCTATGATCAGCGAATTGCACGTGAGGAAGCCCAGTGTAAATTGTCGGCCTATGTGTTTTTCGCGCGAAATCAGTGGGACGTTTTTTGGGATCAACGCAATGCGATCGCTAATAAGGTGCTTGTCGAAAAACAGCGCTTTGAAGCTTTGCTCCGCAAAGGCTTTTTGTCTTTCGGCAAGCTGTTTCGCCAGCAACCTTTTTACTCGCATCCAGCTTTCGTAATCGTGGAACTCGAGGATGAAACCAAGCTTGTAATGTTTTCTCCCGAAATTCAAGATTCCGCGAAGCAATTTCAGCTGCAAGTTCGACGCAACTGGGATTCGATCACAAGAGTAGGTCGGGCATGGGCGGCCCAGTTCGAAAAGCAGCGGATTGCATGGGCTGGCGATCTTACATCTTCCGATGCAAGTACGACAAAGCGTTAACTATATTGATACCACGTTGAAAGCCCCGTAGCAGACACGAAGCCTCCCTATTCGTGTTGCCTCTCCCCAAATGCAAACGGGCCGGAATTGATCCGTGGCAATTCCGGCCCGAAGCAAGTTAGGTTTATCGGTCCAGCTTGCTTCTGCGATCGAAGTTAAGCTGTGTGTTCACTTCACGAGATGTACGCGAGTGCATCACCTGTGGCTCAGCAAAGACTACTTGTCTTTGTCGCCCTCTTCTCCATGCTCTGCATCGCCATCGTGGTCTTTCTCATCGTGGCCTTCTGCGTGGTCTTCGCCATCATCGTCATGTCCGGCTTCGCCTTCGTGCTCATGACCATCTTCGTCATGCGCGTGGCCATCTTCACCGTGGCTATGACCATCTTCACCGTGGCTATGACCATCTTCGCCGTGGCTGTGATCGTCTTCGCTGGCACCAGCATTTGGAGTTACCGATTCAGGCGACTCTGCAGGTCCGTTGTCGCAGCCTAGCGTAAGGGCAATCATCAAAATAAATAGGGAAGTCAGATATCGCATTTTGTTTCTCCGTATGCTTTCTGATTGTTCGTTGAAAGTCATTCGTCTTAGGCGAATGATAGTTGTAAATGGGGCTGTTTAGGAGAGAGAACCCAAAGGCTAACCCGAGCAAAGAGACAGGGCGTTTCTTCTTCGTGCCCTCTCGCAACCACCTCCAGGCACTTTAGACCCAACGCACTCGTTACTTATTCCTTGGAATTCATGATTTTATCATTATTCGCCAACTTTTCGGCTAACCGAAGTGCGGCAAAAAGACTCCCCGTATCGACTTCTCGCGACGAGTTCTGCCAAGCAATATCAAAGGCGGTTCCGTGGTCAACGCTCGTGCGTAGGACTCTTAAGCCCAAACTGGTGTTGACAGCTTTGTCGAACGCCAAGGCTTTTACGGGAATATGCCCTTGGTCATGGTACATGCATACAAATGCATCTGTTTCCTGGCGTCGCCAAGGCAAAAAAGCAGTATCGCCTGGAATCGGCCCCGCCACATTGATTCCTTCTCTACGAGCCCTTTCGATTGCTGGCCGAATCAATCGCTCTTCTTCGCCATTGCCAAAGAGTCCATCTTCCCCAGCGTGAGGATTCAATCCACAAACGACGATTTTGGGCTGGCTGTGGCCAATGCGAACCAATGCTTCGGCGGTAAGCTCAATTGTGTCGAAGATCCGATTCTTCGAAAGGAACTTGGGTACTTCGTCATATCCAATGTGTACCGTTACAAAGGTGCAGGTGATCTCCCGGCTGTATTGCATCATGCACCAACGATCGGGACGTTCTGCCTCTCCACAGCGTTCTGCAAACATCTCGGTGTGGCCAGGGTAATCGATTCCGGCCCGCTGCAACGCCCCTTTGTTGATAGGGCAGGTCGTTATCGCGTCGATTTTCGAGTCCAACGCCGCATCAATCGCGGCTTGGACATATTCATAACTTGCCCTTCCGCACATTTCCGATACCTGGCAAGCTCGAAATTCCGATTTGTCAACGTTGCCCATTTCTACGAACGCGACGCCGATGTTTTGCAGGTGCCTCTTGTCCATGTTGGCAAGTTCAGTTGGTTCCAGCAATCGAACTGGCGGTTGATCGAAGGCAAGTTTTTGGAGCTGTAAGCCAAATATGGACCAGTCGCCAAAAATCACAATTTCGGGTAACGAAGCTGGTGCACTTCGTTTCTGCACTACCGTTCGCAA
>JBCCEO010000803.1:0-3832 GCA_039030255.1 Planctomycetota bacterium
GGTCAAGAGTAGGCGTACAGAACCGCTGGAAGGTGTGTCTTAGTGGCTTGAGCATGGCTCTTATCTCAACCTCCTGTCAGCTCCTTTCATTGACCTGCGATCCGCGAGATCGCGCTGTCCAATATCCGCGAACCTGAGTAAGAGCTTGAAAGAAGAACGTGGCAAAGAAAAAGACGAAAGCAGCCCGCTCTTCCAAACCCACGGCTGCTAAAAATGCGAAGTCCTCTAGCCGTTCAAAGGCTGCCAACAAAGTCAAAGCTGCGAACGGGAGTTCGCCCAGTCGGAGAAGCAAGGCTGCTCCCAAGAAAAAGTCACCTGCGACCAAGACGCCTCGGCCCGGGCAAGGCCTACAACGACTGAACAAAATTCTTGCTGGAGCTGGTCTTGGCAGCCGACGCGAAGTCGAAGAATTCATCGTTCAAGGGCGTGTCGAAGTCGACCGCGAAATCGTCACTGATTTGTCCTTTAAGGCAGATCCATCCCAGGCTCGCATCAAAGTGGATGGACAGGTCGTCAAGACGTTTCGTCCGGTTTACTTCATGCTGAACAAACCCAAGGGTGTGCTCTCGACCAACAAGGACCCCAGTGGACGTGTGCGAGTCGTCGACTTGGTGCCCGACTCGGAACGAGTCTTTTCAGTGGGACGACTCGACAAGAGTTCCGAAGGCCTGATGTTGCTGACCAACGATGGTGAGCTCGCACAGAAACTCGCTCATCCGAAGTTCCGTGTTCAAAAAACTTACTTCGTCGTCGTGTCTGGATTGATGACGCGCGAGGAGTTGGCCAAATTGAAAAAAGGCGTTTACCTGTCGGAAGGATTCGCTCGGATTGATGGTGCAACCATTCGAAAACAGCGAAAGGCCAGCACCGAAATGGAAATCGTACTTTCGGAAGGAAAGAATCGCGAGATCCGCCGAATCTTGGCTCGAGCTGGCCATAAAGTCATGGTACTGCGGCGAATTGCTATCGGCACCTTACGACTGGGGCAACTTCCCGTTGGGGCCTCGCGGCAATTAACACCGATGGAAGTAAAAGCACTCTACGCACTCGCAGAAGCAAAACCAAAAAAGAAAAAGGCAGATGCGACTGGCAAATCCAGCAAATCAAAAAAGGACGATTCTTCCCCCAAGCCTTCCAAGAGTTCTGCCAACGAGCCTATGTCAGATATGGACGACGAGTTCATCAGCACTTCGTTCTCGTTCGACGAGTTTGACGACGATTTCGTGGGAGGATTCTCTGGAACTGCGGCACAAGGAAGTGTCATTGCTTACGACGAAAAGGACTCTGCGACAGTTTCGCGCTCACCCAAACGTAAAAGCCCCAAGACTGGACGTAAACAGGGCAGCTCTTCGCGGAGCAGCGGCGGCTATTCCAAGGCTGCAGGTCGAGGCAAGAAGGCAACAGGCCGTGGCCCCAAAACAACATCTCGCGCCAAGAAACCGACCGGCAAGGGCACGGCAACCAAGAAAAAAGCTGTGAAGAAAACGAGCGTGAAAACTGCAGGAAGACGCGGGGCTGGACGAGGCAAGGCCGCTGGAGCCCGTAAGCGGAACTAATCGACTTATTAAGATCACCAGGATTGCCAGGGAATGACCAATTTTGCCGACTGTGCGCACTCTAAAATTGCGAAGGTTCTCGCGAATGATTGGATAGCCAAGGACACCATGCGTGTTCGGCTCGAGACGCCAGAAATGACCGAAGATGCGGTGCCCGGTATGTTCTTCATGCTTCGCAACTCCGGCGGAAACGATCCGCTGATCGGTCGAGCACTAGCACTCTACGACCTTTCGCACGAAGAAGGCTGGGTCGATCTCGTTTACTTGGTAAAAGGCAAGTTAACCACCAGTATTTCCCGACTCGTCCAGGTGCATTACTCGGCATCTGGGGACCGCTGGGCAATGGCTTTACTCCCACGCCTTGCGAACATCTGATCATGGTCGCCGGAGGAATTGGCCAGACACCTTTCCTGTGCCTCGCGCGTGAAGCTCTTGGCAAACAACAATTCGGTCATAATCGACCACATTCCTACGCGTCCAAGGTTAGCTTCTGTTACGGAGTACGACGCGCTGAATACCTAGCGGGACTCGACCAATTTCGTGCCAGTGGCTGCGATGTCCTTGTTGCCTCGGAAGATGGAAGTCAACCAGATGGCAGCAACGGACGCGCTGAACGCGTTACCGACTCACTAAATCGACTTCTCGACGCAGATTCCTCAACAGACACGCGTATCGTTTGTTGCGGTCCTGAACCGATGATGGAGGCTGTGGCTGCAATCGCCGCCGATCGCGATGTCCCCTGCCAAGTTTCGCTAGAGACTCCAATGGCATGCGGAATCGGCATCTGCTTTACTTGCGTTGCAAAAATCGGCTCGAAAGACGACTGGGACTACAAACGAACTTGTGTCGAAGGACCCGTCTTTGAAGCCCACGAGATTCTATGGCACTGAATTGATCCTGACTTGAAAGACAGGAAATGCGAAAACCACGCCAATAACTAGCGTGGTTTCCAATTATTCTGTCTATATTTCTGACGCCTCGGTGTGAAGTCGTCAGGGCTCTCTAGTTGCCAAAGTTGTACTTGGTCGAACGAGCTGTTGTGCCAGGTGTAAAGCTGGAGGCATTTGGAACACTGACGGACGTAGCAGAAGGAAGTCCTGAGGCCACTCCCGCTTGTGTTCCGCCTGGCAAAGTCGAGGTGGACGGAAGGGGCGGCAGACCACTACCAGCCGAGGAAGAACTGGCACCAATCGGTGGATAAGTAGTTCCTGACGAATATGCACTGGACTTAGGTAAGCTCATCGATGCTGAGGGTTGACCGGCGGCGGAGGGATAGCTCGGCAGTCCACTGCTCCCGTAGGATGGTAACTGAGCATTGGAAGTGTTCGGATTCCCGACTGCCGGCTGAACTTGAAGATTCTGGTTACCGGTTTGTTTCGGCAGGCCTGGATAGCTGGCTGCCGCGTTGCGGGAAGCCTGCATGGCACTGGCTACGCTGTCTGGCATCGTAATATTTGGTGTACTCGCCGAAGCAGTAGGAGCACCGTAGGGATTCGGCAGTCCGCTAGACGGCTTGGCGGTGGCTGCAAAATTGGCCGTATTAGGTAGGCCAGCTGTCGCCGTGTTGCCCGCTGCAGAACTGTTTCCTACTTGGTAGGGACCAGTCGTGTAACCGGTGTAACCGTTTGCTTTAGCCGCTAAACCTGCCCCCGCAACACCGTATGCGCCAGCAGCATTGCCTGTCACACCATAGGGAGATTTTTGCGTCCCACTGACGGCCACCATCCCAGCACCAGTCGTGGTACTGCCTGCAGTCCCGGCTGAACCAGTTTGAGCCCCAACAGAAGCAACCGAATTCGGAGTGAACTTCGTGGCTGGACTCACTGGAAACTCAAGATCGCCCGACTCAGTAGGCTTATCTTTGCTCCAAGCAAACATACTGCTCGGGTTCCACATTCCTGACTTACAGCCCGTCAAAAGCAATGGCGTTGCAAAAAGTACAACAAATGCAGTTCGCTGAAGGGACGTAGATTTCATCACCTGGATCCTTCCAAGGATTGAAGTTATTTGGATGCCGCCTGGACTCGGGACAAAAGGACTACAATGAGGTGCGCAATCACAGAAAGCTGGTTGCTATGCGTTATCGACGCTACAAATCCAATTCTTTAGCCAACCCTCAAAGTTTGCCAAGTGGCTGGGTCGGATGGTAGGAAGGCACCTCAATGCCTTCAAGACCAATAACTGGGGCTAGCATTTGGCATCCGAAGTATGATTGCCGCTTCGGTTTGAACTGAAATATCCACACCGAAGATACGGAACCCTCAGTGCCAGTGCAC
>JBCCEO010000804.1:0-3799 GCA_039030255.1 Planctomycetota bacterium
GGGGGATCAAATTGATTTTGGGCAATCCATGGCGATATTTGACGGCCGGGAAATGCAAATCGAATTGGAGCAGATAAGAACTGAAATTGCTCAACAAAAAGGAATCCACGCGGGGTACCTGGCTCAACACAATGCTCATGCGGCCAACGTTGCAATCTTAGAAATGCAGCGGCTGCAAGCCAAGGAAAGGCTTGTACAACAGCGACTCGACCAACTGATCGTAAACGCTCCAATAGAAGGTGTCGTGTTAGCCAGTCCATTTGCGAACTGTGAGGAGCTGCCAATTCGTAAGGGCGAGGTCATATTCGAACTGGCTCCTATCGATGGTTTGGAATTCGAGTTGCTTATTCCTCAAGCAGAGATTCGGCACTGTGAAGTTGGGATGAAGTGCGTTTTGAAACTAGAAGCATACCCCGGTTCATCTTGGACAGGGCAAATCTCAAAAATTTCACCTACTTCTGAAATCAGAGGGAAGCGGAATGGGTTCGTTGCAAAAGTCGCTGTGTCGGAGGGACCTAGTATAGATCGGCCAGGCCTCTGTGGATCAGCGTCGATTGAAGCGCCGCCGCATCCTGTTGCTTGGAATTATTTACATCGAGCCGTTGAACGTGTTCTGAGATGGATTGGCTTTTAATGACAGCCCAAGCTTCGGTCCAGAGCCTCTTGAACTCGCGTTTTCGTGTCGCCGACACCATTCGCTTGCAGTTGCGAACAGAGAAGTGCGAGACCTTTTGCATCATATCGGACGGTGATCGCGACAAGTACTTCCATGTGGGGATCAACGAATACTACCTGCTTAGTCTGTTGGCGGATGGGAATTCAATTGCAGAAGCCGTTGCTATTGCTGCCCGTCAACACCAGGAATTTGATTTAGCCGAATCTAAAGTACGGGAACTTGTAATTTGGGCCTTACGTCAAAGAATCCTGATTCCAGATCGGCCAACTTCTCTAGCGAGTTCAGATGGCGATACGCAGCAAGTGCGCCGTTTCAGTCCATTTTGGTTCAAAATTCCAATCTGTGATCCTAGTCAAATACTCAGCTGGATTAGTCGACAAATTCGGCAGGTACCGACTGTGGTTTGGTTGGCTTTTGGCAGTCTAATTTTTCTCAACGCAATTTGGATCGTTCTCGAACAGGGGCAGCGTTTGGCTCAACAGTCGGCTGCTGTTTTTGGCCCCAGCAACTGGCTTTGGATGTTGTTTTGCTGGATCGCATTGAAACTGTTTCATGAACTTGGTCACGGCCTGAGTTGTCATTTGATGGGCGGCACAGCAAAGAGATGTGGGGTAATTCTCGTTCTCTTCGCGCCACTTGCCTATATCGACGTTAGCAGCAGTTGGCAATTTTGCTCGCGTATGCAACGCATTGTTGTAGCAATATCAGGAGTGCTGGCGGAGTTCGCCGTCGCATCGATTGCATTGGTCGTCTGGAGCCAGTCCGGCAGCCTCTGGGTTCAGTCGACGATGTTGAATCTCGTCTGGCTGGCGACACTTTCCTCGGTTCTGTTCAATATCAACCCGCTAATGCGTTTTGATGGCTACTACATCTTATCCGACTTAATAGGAAAGCCTAATCTCCATGATGCAGGTATTAGTGCAGTAAAATCTTTGTTCCAACGCCTCTGTTGGGGGAATAATTATTCGGTAACCAAGGAATCTTATCCAACAGCAACCCTGCTTTACGGTATCGCATGTCTTATTTGGCGGCTTTTTGTTTGTTGCTCACTGGTCGTTGCCGCATCTGCGCTGTTTGATGGCGTTGGCGTTTTCGTCGCCTTGTTTGGTTTGTTCACTTGGTTCATTCGCCCACTCTGGGAGGCCATACAAAAGTGGTTTTCGCGCTGGCAGTCAGAACCCCATCGCGCCATACGCTGTTTAGCCGTATGCAGTCTTGCCGCAATTCTACTTGGGGCGACCCTGAGTCTGCCGCCGCTGCCTTATCAAGTTGCTCACTGTGTCGTCGAGCTGCATGAATCTGCAACAACGCGATGCCCGGAAGATGCGCAGCTAGTCCAGCTGCTTATCAAAGATGGAGAGCACGTTGATTTAGGCCAAACTATCCTCGTTCTCGACTCGCAGGAGCTTCGACTACAGATCCAAGACTTAGAGTTGGAACTCGCAATTGCACAGCAACTGGAGAGAGATGCAAAGACCAAACACAATCCTGGAGATAGAAAGTCCGCATTGCGCGAGCAAATCCGAATCAGACGTCAGCTTCAAACTCGAAAAAAACAATTGCTCTCACTAACCCTGAAGGCCAATCAGAACGGCACGATTCAAACGAAAGATCTTGAGGCTTACGATGGTGCAACTTTGCAGCGAGGAATGCCGTTGTTTCAAATTATCAATAATGATTCCCTGCAGCTGCACCTTGCATTACCGTCAAGTCACGGAGAGATCTATCGCGGCGAACATTCTGCAACGGATGTGCAGGTGAATTTAAACAATCGCGGCTGGGAGAGCATCCGAATGGATCCTTCTTCATCCATTGCGAGTCGGGAGGTAAGGAACCTTGCATTAGCGACAATTGCCGGAGGACCGATTCCTGTCACTGTCGATGAGGCGAACCCAGAGAAACAAAATTTCTTGTCTCCTGTTATTCGTATGAATGCATCACTAAGCGGCTTGAGCGCTAAGCCCCGCGCCGGTGAGCTCGGCATTGTCAAGCTACCGGCAAAATACACAACGATTGGCGAACTGCTGTTCTATTGTTCACGCGATTGGATACGTGAAAAACTCAAGCAGAAAGCTAGTTGATTTCAGCTTGATCCTTTTATCAACTATCTAGCGTGTCCTACCGTTATCGATAATGGTTTGCAGCTTTTGCTTCAGCTCAGCTAGCATCTGCGGATTGCTATCCGCGAGGTCATTCGATTCGGTTGGGTCTTCCTTGAGGTTGAATAGCCGGAAGGGCGGCATAGGCGTGTTTTCAAGCTTCTTTTCTACAACAACGTTTCTCGCACGTTTCTTGTCATAGCGATGCAATTTCCAATCGCCAACCCGAAGACCGTAAGTACCGTTGTTCCCATTGTCTTGTTGCACGAGATGGTCACGGCCCTCTGCGCCTTCTTGGCCCATTAAGGCTCCAAGGACATTTATACTGTCCAAGCAGGCGTCCTCTGGAATCGTTCCGCCGACCAACGCAGCAACGCTTGCAGCCAAGTCGATGGTGCAAACGAGTTTTTCGCTAACGCCTGGTTCGATCTTACCCTTCCATCGCGTGATGAACGGCGTCCTGGTTCCGCCTTCAAAGACGCTGTACTTTCCGCCGGTATACTTTCCAGCGGCACGGTGATCGCCAAGTTTTTCCAAAGCGTCGTCTTTGTAGCCATCATCCATGACAGGGCCATTGTCAGAGCAGAATACAACTAAGGTGTTCTCGGCAAGCTCCAATCGGTCAAGCGTTTTCATTAGCTCGCCTACACACCAATCCAGCTGGATAATCGCGTCGGCTCGATACCCAAGCTTGGTTGCACCTTGGAAACGCTCGTGGGGCATCCTTGGGACGTGAATGTCATGCGAAGAGAAGAAAAGGAAGAATGGGTTCTCTTTGTTTTGCTCGATAAACTCAACAGATTTCTCTACCCATTTGTCTGCTAGATCTTCATCTCGAAACCTCGCCGCGTGGCCGCCAGTGTAGAAGCCGATGCGGCTGATCCCATTGTGTATGGTCGAATTGTGGCCATGCGACCAATCCATTTTCAAGGTGTCGCGATGCGTAAGTCCGGTCGGGTGATCCTCACTGGGCTTCTTTTTGCCAACCCAAAGCGGGTCCTTGGGATCCAAATTGGGTACTCGA
>JBCCEO010000805.1:0-3799 GCA_039030255.1 Planctomycetota bacterium
CCCCAGGTTCCGGCGAACGTAACCAGCCAAGTTGGGCGCACCCGGTCGTCTCCGACGGGGTGCTTTATCTCCGCGAAAACGACAGTATTTTGGGTTACAAGATCAAGTAACTAGCAAAATACTGCCCGAATCTTGCAATAGACGCGACTTCCAACTGGATGTCGCGTTTTTTTGTTGACTTAGAAATTGCTTGGCAAAAACCGATCGAGGCGCCTCATATGCCAGTTTTCGGGGCCATAAAGAACAACAGGTCGAGAATGAAAGGTATAAGTTGAGCCAAGAACACGAATCGGGTGAAAACCAGGCGCCAGAAGAGCTGGAACAGCAGAGCTTCAACTGGGAACTTGCATTCGGGCCCGGACTGGCAATCGGTATTGCACTTGGCGTTGCACTCGACAATCTTGCCCTAGGCGTTGCTTTAGGACTGGCAATGTCACCTGGTTTGGCCATGGCAATGCCAAAGAAGAATTGTTCGGCAAAAACCAAGTAATCTCGATTGGCCTCCCAAACTGAGCATATTCTCGATACCCTGCTCAAACTCTAACTAAAGAACCGATACTCGACGGTTTTCATTGAGACTTTCTCGAGCCAATTGCAGTGCTTGCAACGATTGGCAAATATCTTCCAAGTCTGCCATTTTTCGAACAAGGCTCGTTACGGAACGATGAAACTGTGTGAGCAATTGTTGCCCCACGTTCAGCTCCGATTCGAGTGATTCTTGATGGCGACCTGCGTCATCGAACCAAATCAGAGAGTTGGGAAGATCTAGAAACGCAAGTCCATTCTCACAGCAGACTTGCATCGCGGAAGGCTGCTGAAAGTTGATGGCCTCGCTCCATTTTGCGGGAATATAACTACCGCAACTTATCTGCGCTGTTGTGGTACAGGGCTGCGAAGAATCCCCGGTGTATTCCCGAGACAAATCAATGCTCACCGAACAATAATCGACGCATTGCTTGGCCTGCGAAAAATGGGAACTGGCTTGAATACTTCTTATGGGCGCTCCAGCTATAAAACTACACCAATCCATCAACTCTTTCAGTTCGCGGTCCATCCGCTCGGATTGTGGCTTGTCATCCAACTCTTCCGTCAATCGCTTGTGGCAGAAAATCATCTGGGGATCGCCCAGCCTCGTTGCGATCAATTCTTTGAGCCGGAGAGAGGCAGGTGCGAGCCTTCGCGGGTATTCTGCCATGAATGCTACACCAGAGGATTCAACGAGTTTCCGAAGTGAGGTAGCACGCTCTGGGGCGAGCTCAATTTCGGAGCCGCAATATATGGCTTTGCCAAAATCGCAGGCGGCGTTAATTGGATTCGTTCCATACCAGCCGTTCTCTAGAAACAGCAAGGCTTCCGTATCTGGACTGGCCAGCATTTCACGAAAACCATCATAGGAACGCGCGTCGAATTCTCTGGCTACGTTACCCGCCAGCGATGATACCGCATTGTAGACGCCAGCGACTTCGAAACGATCTTGCAGGACGTGCAGTGCCGGCAAATGACGCTGACGCCAGTCTTTGGATAGGCCAATGAGTCCTAGTTTGAGTCGCATGCTTTCCTTAATGAATCTGGCTCGAATGCTATCGGAAGTTAGGCCGAAGCAAGATTGCACTACTCAAAAGAACAGTTTTATCGTTGTACTGGTGCTAGGAGTTGGCTTCTCATCGCCACTCTCCCACCCTTTTGGTGGATTGCATGGAAATGCGCAAAAATTCCTCATGCACTGCAAATCAACTTGGAGGTTACATGATAGCAATGGTCTGCCAATTGCCAAAAGTTAGAATTCTGGGCGCTTCGATAGCAGACCGGGGATTTAGGTGGTTTTCTTCCCCTTAGGCGCTTTGGACAAGCGTCAGTGCAGCGTAAAACTCAATCAAACCGCAAATCAGGCTCCACATAAAACTGGTATTTCGGGTTGAACGGGAAGCCGGGGAAAGATGGGGCAAAAACTCTCTACCTTTGGGGATCTCCAATTATCTCCCAAAGCTAGCAATGCCGATCTTTGGGATGGAGTCGGACGGTTGTCAGCCTGACAAACGTACGTATACTCCCACGAATCTGTCGTCAGACATGACGTAAACCCTAAGGTTTTAACGTAAGCCGCAGGGTGCGTGAAATTCCCAGTTATCCACTTGAAACTACACCTTGTCTTGGGAATCGGTTTGACGCCTGCATGGCAGTGGGCTGGTCTAGGAGTCTTGTTTGGTAGGGACACCCGGTTTTTGCTGAATATGCAGAACGAAAGCATTTTCGAAAAGGATGGAGATCATGGTTCACGTGGCATTATCTTTCCTCTTCGCCCTCGTAGGTACAACAGACAAACCTATGAAGTACGACGAGGCGTTTAAGAAGGCCGATAAGGAAAAGAAGCCGCTCGTAATTCTGGTAGGCGCCAAATGGTGCGCCTCGTGCCAAATCATGAAGCGGGAGACTATGAATCCCATGAAGGAATCAGGGGCACTCAAGAAGGTCGTGGTGACCTACGTCGACAAGGATGAGCAGCCGGAGTTGGCGGAAAAACTGATGCGTGGACAAACGTTGCCACAAGTTGTCGTCTACTCCAAGAAGGAAGGCAAGTGGAAGCGATATAGCGTGACTGGGATGCAAAGTGAGAAACGCATGCGTGAGTTGCTTGGACGCGCAACAAGCGGAAGTTACACACAGCAAATAGTTCGCTAATACGCAGAACCAATGGCCGACGAAAACGAACGGCCAAATATCTGATAGCAAAACTAGATACGGCCGGTTATTCATATAACTGGCCGTCTTTTTTTATACTTGCAAAGCCCTCTTTAATCTTGCGTCGCTTGGGCCCACAATGAAGCCTGTAACAATCATCAAGAGGATCTAATCGGTGTTTTCACAACCACTTGCTGCCATCGTTCAACAAGACTGTTCTTTGGCCGAGCATTGTTGGCTGAAGATTGGCGGTACAGCAAAATACTTTGCCGAAATTGCAAATGCTGATTTGCTCGCCCACGCTTGTCGCGAAGCCGCAGAAAACAATCTGGCCGTTCGCGTTCTAGGCGGCGGTTCGAATCTTTTGATTCGCAATGATATCGTCGACGGCCTCGTCATCAAATTGACTGGCAACTTCGAAACCATTGAAGTCCTGGACGGCAGAATTCGGGCCGGGGCGGCTGCCAGCTTGGGAGAAGTGATCTCGCGCTCCGCGGAGAAAGGACTTGCCGGACTCGAGCACTTGGCGGGAATTCCTGGCAGCGTAGGCGCTGCCGTGGTTTCCAATTCGGGGATCAAGAATGATGACCTTGGAAGCAAAGTCCAAAAGGTATCTGGAATTAACCGCGACGGCGAATTGGTGGACATCGAGCGCGCTGAAATGAAGTTTGGTTATCGTCGTAGCAACTTGGACCACCTAATCCTCACCTCGGTGGAGCTAAAAGTTGAAGAGTTGGCGCCAGAAGAGGTCACGCGACGATTGCAAGCCAACTGGATTGTGCAAAAAGCCGCTCAGCCGCCTGAAGATGACCGCATTGCACAAGCTTTCATTGAGCCAAGTGGCTGGCGAATCGCGGAGTTACTCGAGGCCGCAGGTATGAAATCTGCTTCTGAAGGAGAGGTAAGCATGCATCCTTCGTATCCAGGTTTCCTTTGCGTCAATTCTGGCGCAACAGCGGCAGAAGTGCTATCATTAATGGACCGGATCAGCAAAGCTGTTGAGGTTCAATTTGGAATCCAGTTGCAGCCACAGCTGAAAATCTGGTAATGCTCAGAACAATGATTGTTCGAGGTTCGGGAATAGATTTATCTTGATCGTGTTCAAGTTCGTTTGAGAAGC
>JBCCEO010000806.1:0-3768 GCA_039030255.1 Planctomycetota bacterium
CGTGAGGACCGTGTTTGCCCAATTGTCGTCCAGCGAGGCTAGTTTTCCCAGCAATTCGGCGCTGTACGGTAAGGTCGCAGACTCCAGAATCATCGACTTTGCCTGATGATCCATACTCGCTAGCTGCTGAGTTCCAATGTACCGGCCTGCATTCGAGGCCGCGTCCGCAACCTCACTTTTGAGAACTTGGTTGTCGGCGATAAACCTCGAGCTGGCATACATCACTAGCAGAATTCCGCCAAACCTTCGAGCGTCCGTGGTCTCCCGAAGTTGCTTGGCCAAGCGACGAACGATTTCACTCTCGTCGCAGCCGTTTTGGAAAAGCTGCTGCCTGATATCGTATCCGCTCAGTCCATTCTCACCTGCCGCAATTAAGTCTGAGACCAGAGTTGGTACATCCCTCGGTGAACTGTTGTTGGCGGATTCTGGCATCGAATGCAATGATTCGTCTACGTATTCGTGATCAAATTGCGCATGCGCATGTTCTTCTCTGTCCTCTTCCCCGAAAGCGTTCGCTTGAGCATTAGAAGAGTTCCCCTTCCCACCGAGATTCGAAATGGCCGACCAGCCAAAAACCGCGAGTAGGCCGCAAGCAAGTTGAACCGCTCCCCACCGCGGACTGTCGATCCAAGCAACCTTCACTGCATCGGGATCTTGCCACTGGTCTATTGGCAATGATGAAGCAAATTCGGAGGACTGCTGGTATCGCCGATGCTTCTCAGTGATCGTATTGATGATTTTCAATAGAAGAAATCCCGCTACGATCGCGAGACTAATTGCAACGATCGTCATGACGTTCCCCGCAGGGTTGTCGTTACCACCAGGTGCGTTTGCCGCCACTCGCCCCAAAAGGATGCTCAACAAATAAAACACCCACCAGCTACAAACCGAAAAGCCAATCTTGGCTTGGCTACGCGATTGAATTTCATGCATCGCCGTTGCGGGGCGAAATAGATTGATGAAGGGGATGAAGTAGCAAGCGACACTCCAACCGGCAGTTGTCTTTAATGCACCGGAGCATGCGACCTGCAGATTCTTGTAGGCTCGATGCTTCCACCGCAAGAAAAAGATCCCCGTCAGAAGCACCAGGATCATCTGGATGATAAAAATGCCAACTTGAAGCGAAACGAGCCCAGAGTTCCGGCGATACCCAAACTCAAAAAACCACCAGAACACAAACCCGTGGACCGCCATGACGAACATCGTGGCACGCAGCAGCCAGACCAGTACCGTGCTATTCAAGCTTTGAAACTGTTCCTGAGTGCTCGCTGTTGTCCTAGCGCCAACCGAGTCACTTGGAGGAGCTCGATAGGGATCCGCTACCAAAATCGCCTTTTTCGCCTTCGCCTCTTCCCGTTGTGGCGAATCGAAGAACTTTGCCAAAGCTGCAATCTGCCCGGCGGAGATCCATTTGTTGGCGGTTCGCGTCTCGGAACACACAAGAGTAGTGCGGCCAATGGTGCCATTCTTGACGAGCCTGACAAGCTCAGCCTCCTGAATAGGCCCGATCGCATCTGCCGATTCCACCTGCTTGTATGTCCATTGATGTTGCCGATTATTCAACGATATTCTCCAGTACTTTTCGAGCGTGATCGAATAAACGGACATTCGGAGAGGAAGCATCTGCGGTCAACTAGGCATTGCCTCCGACCCACCTCTCGGCGCTTTCAGACCAATGCATCGCACTATGGGCACTAGATCAATATATCATCTTTCGTCGGAGAATTCGTCTGCTCCCGTCGGCTGGCACGGCCGAGGCGAATCGTCCTGATGTGCCTCCCATCTTCTAAACTGCCAGCAATTGCACCAACGAACTATTTCCGCGACTTGCGTTTCTTTTTCTTCGCTAGTGCCTTGCGTTTTTTGTCGCGTTCCCGCTTCATGGATTCGCGTTCCCACATGTTGAATCGTGCAAACATCCATTCCACGAAACCATCGCATTCCATCCAAGATTCAATCTGCTCCTCGATCAATATGGCCGCTTCCTCTGGACTGCCAAACGCATGGTGATCTGGGAGGATCGGAGGCGTTGCTGATTGCAATAGTTCGACTACGTGCGGATTCAACCTGAAGGCCTCCAACATCGCCCTTTGTGCCGAACGACTTCCGGCCCCGCCGACGCGGTAAGCAACCTGAGCTTTTAGATACATCCAACTCCCTGTGCCGTCCGGAAAACGTTCGAGGATTTCGATCGCTTCCTCTTCGCGGTCCAGCGTCAATAACAAAGGAACGATATCGAAGCGTACTCCTTGATTATCGCTTTCATTCAATCGCAAAAGATCCTTCATTTGTGCGATAGCCGCGTTTGCCTGTCCGTCAGAGGAGAGTGCGTAAGCTAGCCCTTGTTTGGCACGCATTAGAGGGCGTGTTTCGCTCAATCCCCAAAAGTGCCCGACAGCACTTTCAAAAAAGTCAGCACATTGCTTTTCACCCAGAGCAACGGCATCTTCAAATCGCTGGATCTTTTGTTCGATGTCGCCAGTCGATTCCGCCAACATAACAGTCGCCTCGACGTGCGTTGGATCCGCCTCCAAGGCGAGACGCACTAGCTGAACTCTGCGCCGTCCGTATGTATCAATTGCGGCGTAGCACAGGTTTTCGGCGAGATCCGCTGGCGTCGACTTGGGGTAGGCGAGATCATCGATAGAACCCGTGAATTTAGTCATCAACGCATTGAGTTCTCCTACGCTCTTTCCTTGATTGTCCTGCATGAAGTCTTCAACCAACCGCATATGACGCTCGTTGCCTCGCCTTTCCGGAGTAAAGCCACGCTCGATCCACTTGGCTCTATCTGGCGGGTCCAGCAGGTCTGGGATGGAAATCGTGCAGGGACAACTGTTGTCCTGCAGCTCGACTTCCTTGGTCCATTCACCAGAGTCAATTTCTTCTTCAGTCGTACTGGCCAATGCTTCAAGAAGGATCGTGACATACTCAAGTTCCTCTGGCGTTGGCCCGCGCGATTCCTCGCGTGCGTAAAGTAAAAACAGAGGAAACGCATCTCCCGTTTCCAGAGGCAATTCAAGCTCTTGCCACAGATCGACATCGCCCGGAACGGCCTCGCTAATAGGATTGAAGGTCAAGCTAAACACATGCAGCGCTTCGACGTCGATGCGCTGTGCCCGCAAGTCCCAGTGAGTATCAGCCGAATCATAGAACCCAAGCCCAAACTCGCTTTCGCCAGCCCCAAGAACAGTCGCATATCTCAAACCCTGCAGGGGCTTCGGAGCCGAAATCGAGAGTAGATCCACACCATCCAGATATTGCCAAGGGCGCGCCCGATAAAATGCAGCGGCAGCCTCAGCGTATGCCCGGATCTGGGACTCAGTACAATCGGAGTCAGCCAACGAGGGAGCTTCGGCGTAACCAGATGGGATTTCCGCAAAGTGCTCTTTCATGTTCTCCTTCACGGAACACCAGAAATCTGGCTCTGAATTCCATACAACTTCCGTGCCCGATCCAGCGAGCAACTCCGACAACTGCTTCGCCAATTCCTCATTCACAACAACGAGGAATTCAGGTCGATAGCCCAAGTCGGTTACTTCGATGAATTTAACCAAATGCGAGACGAGCGCTTCGAACGCCGTGCCCTCAACTTCGGGATTTCCGTGGACGACTTCGCGTTCACGAGCAACCCACAATACAACTTGGGCATCCGCCATCGGAGAATTCGCAATGTCCCTTTCGGCAAGTTCACTGAAGGGGAACACGCCGCCTTGCCAGATGGCTTTTGGCTGAACTGGATACTCTAGAAATTTCTTGATTTCGTTC
>JBCCEO010000807.1:0-3766 GCA_039030255.1 Planctomycetota bacterium
CGAACACGTCCGCCATCTGCCGTGCATGTACAGCATGACGCAGGATGAAAACTTCGTGGTCGACAGGCACCCGGAACAGCCACAGGTTGTGTTTGCTGCCGGTCTCTCTGGACATGGCTTCAAGTTTACTTCCGTGCTCGGGGAAATCTTGAAAGACCTTTCGTTGTTGGGAGGAACCAATCATCCCGTCGAGTTCTTACGGCTAGATCGGTTTCTGTTGGAGAGTTAACGACCGGTGCTTTGCCAATCGGTCCGGCTAGGGAAGCTGATGGATTCAATGCATGGACTTTCTTGTCCGCTGTCCGTGTCACTGCCAGTAGGACTGCCAATAGGAATCTGGTACGATCGGGCCTGAAAGATCGCAAGTGCAAGGAGAGAAGTGTTAATGGACGCATTTAGTCAAATTCGTGTTGGTGAATCGCAAATGCACAGCGTTGGTTTGGGGCTGTGGAAGATCGAGAATGACAAGACGGCTGAGATTGTTTACGAAGCCATCAAGCTCGGCTACCGGCACCTGGATGCGGCGTGTGACTATGGGAACGAAAAGGAAGCAGGCGAAGGAATTCGAGCTGCATTGAATGATGGCCTGTGCACACGCGACGAGCTATGGTTAACCAGTAAACTATGGAATACCTACCATCAACCCGAGCATGTTCCAGCTGCCATGGAACGAACGCTTACAGACTTGGGTTTGGATTATCTAGACCTGTACCTCGTGCATTTTCCAATTGCGCTTCAGCATGTACCAATTGAGGAGCGATATCCGCCAGGCTGGATCTTCGATCCAGAAGCAGCCAATCCCAAAATGGAACCAGCTAGTGTGCCCATTCAGGAGACTTGGACTGCGATGGAACAATTGCTCGAAAGTGGCAAGACGCATCATATCGGCGTATGCAATTTCGGTACTTCGCAACTACGTGATTTGTTGAGTTACGCTGAGCACAAGCCAACCGTGTTGCAAGTAGAATCCCACCCGCACTTGGTGCAGCCCAAGTTGTTGCGATTCTGCCAGGAGCATCAGATTGCTTTTACAGGTTTTTCTCCGCTGGGCGCTGGTTCCTACGTAGAGCTTGGAATGGCGGCCGAAGGCGACTCCGTTCTAGCTAACCCAGAGATTCAGTCGATTGCGGCAAAGCACAGAAAAACATCTGCGCAGGTCGTACTCCGCTGGGGCGTGCAACGCGGCACTTCTGTGATTCCAAAGACGAGCCGAGTTGAGCGATTGGAAGAGAACATCAGTATTTTTGATTTTGAATTGACAGTGGATGAGATGGATACGATCTCAGCCATGGATCAAAATCGAAGATTCAATGATCCCGGCGTTTTTTGCGAGCAAGCATTTGGTTGTTTCTTCCCGATCTATGAATAAGCTGGAACCAACAGGACTTGCCATTGAATCGCGGAATTCAACAAGTTTCAAATCCTCGATATCCCGCATTTTGTAAATCTTGTACAAGAAATGAGTAGAAACATTGCAATCTCCTCTAGAAGCGGCCGTTGAAGCAGCAAGACTCGGCGGGACAGTCTTGCGGGACCAGATGGGCAAGGCTGCGGTGCGTGAAAAGGCGCCGGCCGATTTGGTGACTGATGCAGACATCGGTTCCCAGCAGGCGATCGAGAAACTTTTGACGTCAAGGTTTCCTCAGTATGAGTTTTTGGGCGAAGAGTCGACGGATTCGGAACGCGAGAAAGCAATCGCCAGTGGAAAGCCATTGTGGATTGTAGATCCCCTCGATGGCACGGCCAACTTTGTGCATCGCTTACCTGGATTCAGCGTTTCTATCGCCTTAGTAGAGTCGGGCGAGCCGATCGTTGGAGCAGTTTACGACCCATTGGCCGATGTGATCTACTGTGCCAACAAAGAGGGGCAGGTCACAAAGAATGGCAAAAGCATTGCGGCCAGCGGCTGCGAGGATATTTCAAAGGCGATGGTCTGTTGCAGTTTTCGTCCTTCAGTTGCAAGAAGCGATCCTGAAGTCGAACAATTTCTTTGTGTGCTGGAGAGAAGCCAATCCTTGCGTCGCCTTGGTTCAGCGGCGATGAATCTTTGTTACGTTGCAGAAGGCTGTCTGGACGCTTATTGGGCCAATTCACTGAAGACTTGGGATGTAGCCGCGGGATATCTTATCGCCCGAAATGCCGGAGCATTGTTCTCGCACGTCGATGGTTCTCAGTTCGACTTTTGGAATCCATGTTTCGTGGCATCTGGAAGCAAGGCGGTTCACCAGCAAATGCTAGCCTGCCTAGCCGGTAAAGCCTACTGAAACAAACTGCTTGAATCGCCTTGACCTAAGGGGCCAGCCCGCAGCTTTGTCTGAAAATACTGGGGAATCACTACGTGGAAAGTGTCAAAACACGAAATCTACATCCATGAGTACAACCGGGGCTTTGACTCGCTAAGGAATCGTTATAAGATAGAACCTAGTGTTCGCCTTTACGTGGTCCCGGCAGTACTCCCGCGGTGGGAGTGACTGACCCGCTTTCGCTACGCAGGCACGTGACAAATCGGCTTGCTCGGACGTCTCTCGCGTCCGTTTGCTCCTATCTCACGCGATCCCACGATTTAGGAATGGTATCTATGATTGGCATTAGCACTAACGCTCTTCTTCTCGGAATATTCGGTTTTGGTCAGACAGAGCTTTTGATCTTTTTGGGAATAGCAGTATTGGTTTTCGGCAGCGCCCGCCTTCCAAGTTTGATGCGGAATCTTGGCCGAAGTGCCAATGAATTCAAGGCTGGAATGAAGGACCCAGTTTCTGATGACGACGAGGATCAAGAAGACGGCGATCAGGATTCCTAGTCGTCACGTGGAGCTGATTTAGAATCAGTTCTAGCATTCAACCTGTCTTCATTCCTTAGCTAGGCTACCGGCTTAGCAGCAAATGCCGAGGATTTGTGATGGAATCGCTTTTGGATTTCACATTGCTACCAATTGGGTTTTTTAGTGGCTTTGGCTACACCGAAATGTTCTTGTTTGGCATCATTGCATTGATGCTGTTTGGTAGCCGTCTGCCGCACGTCGCTCGTAACTTTGGTCGTACTTACAAGCAATTGCGCGGCAAAGTAGACGAGTTCCAGCGTGAGTTTCGTGATTGGGACAAGGAGGATTCGACACCGAGTTATGGCCAGCCAAGGTTTTCACCTGAAGATGACCATGCCTCGCAAGCTTCTCCAAAGTTTCTTCCTCCACCGGCCGAAGAAGAGGACGAGCCAAGTGGGCCGCGGGCTCCAAAATTCGACGCTTCGCAGCTCGAAGATGACTGATATCTAGCAGCTTCTATCCTGCACTGCGGGGATAGAATCCAATTCCCAAAAAAGGATCCAGATGGAATCTGGATCCTAATGGAAAAGGCTTGCTCAAAGAATTTCCGTCCTACGACCTCAATGCAATCCAGTTGAATCGACGTCTCAGGATGGCTGAAACTATTTTTTCTTCGGCATCTCCAAGTAATCTACTTCGCCGGTCTTGATGCGGTAGATGGCTGGAATCACAGGAACCTTTTTCAAGGCCTTTTGCACGATCTCCGAATTGGCGATCAATTGCTCCGCCTGATAAACGGCATTGTTCTCAACTGCTTTGGTAACCTGCTTGGTATTGCCAAGTCCTGGACGGATTTGATGAAGCAGTTGGTTGAGGTTGTAGCCCAAGTCGGCCGGTTTAGCCATTGCCGCTTTGACTGCCCCACAGTCTTCGTGCCCCAGCACAATGATGGCTTTGACGGAATCTAAGTTGGCAACGGCATATTCGATGCTCGCAATGGTCTCC
>JBCCEO010000808.1:0-3764 GCA_039030255.1 Planctomycetota bacterium
CGCAACATGGGGGTTTGTCCCACTGACGCCCGCAGAAGTCGACCACCAAGCGAAGGCACTCAAGCACTTGCTGCTGCCAGAACTGACTACTTTTATCGAAGTCGATGGGAAGCCGATTGGAGCTGGGCTGGGATTGATGGATTACAACCAGATCATCAAGAAGATCGATGGTCACCTATTTCCCTTCGGATTCATCAAGTTGCTTACAGGCAAGCGGAAGATCGATCGCGTTCGCTTGATGAGTGCCAACGTGCTACCAGAGTACCAAAAATGGGGGTTCGGTCTGCTTGCCCTGGTGCGGATGCTGGAGGATGTATTGAAGCTGGGCGTCAAAACTGGCGAATTCTCGTGGGTTCTTGAATCCAATCATCTTTCGCGAGCGAGTCTGGAGCGTGGTGGGCTGGAACGCAACAAAACCTATCGAATCTATGACCGAAGTTTAGAGGACATCAGCTAGGCCAATATCGAGTTTAATTTCGTCTCAACAATTTGGCTCTCAAATCGATGCGCAGAGATCGACCACGTAGACTCGAATTCCGCATTGATTCTGTTGAGTTGCGACCGAATGCGACTAATTTCGATCTTTAGAAAGTTGACGAAAGTAGCCTTCTATGACGCTGCGATAATGGCTTGGCAACTGCTCCGTTAAACGCTGTAAGGACTCTTGTCGTTCCGCTGGAGGCAAGTTGCCCCAGTCGCTGCGTTCACTCTGATCGCTTTGATCCACGTCGCCCGGACCTCGTTGACCTCCGATTTGCGAGTCGTCCATTCCTTGATTCTGCTGCTGTTGCGATTGACTCTGCTGTTGTTGTTGCTGCTGTTGCTGTTGTTGTTGCTGCTGTTGCAACTGCTGCTCAGCTTTGTCGATTAATTTCTCAAGCTTGTCAACGATTTCTTGCTCTTCATCTCGCACACGTTGTCCAGCTCGCCCCAAATCCAAGCGACGTTCGACGTCACGCATCAAGCGAGAGATTTCGTCTAGCGAATCCTCTTTCAGCTCCACGATATCCGCTTCCATCAGGTTCGCTAGCTGGGCAAAACGCACTTCCAACTCCGGTTCGCGCTCAAGCAGCAACCCTGTGTTCGCGAGGCACTCTTCAACTTTCATCAAATGGTGTTCGCATGTTGCGCGATAGAAAATGAGCGTCGAAGGATCGCAAACTTGAATTAACTCAAGTCCTTCTAGAGTCTCCAGAGCTTCATCGTACATCTTGCGCTGTGCCAGGGCCCGTCCACTCGCCAATCGAATCGTATCCTGCAACCATCCAGGAACATCGCTCTTAAGCCAATCCAATTCGCTCGGCCGAGGAGGAACCACTGAAGGATTTGCAAGTGCTGTGTGGAGCTCGCCGATTCGAGGTTCGATAACACTTGCGGTGTTGAGAATGCGTTCGAGAAGTTTCGGCCCGCGATCATTTTCCGGATTCGCACTCCACGTTTCCGCTAACGCCTTCCGAATTGCCTCGTCAGCCTGCCTTTGATCCAGATAGCTCAAAAACTGCTCTTCATATTGGGCCACAGACGGCCAATTCCATGAAGCAGACTTACTCAGGTCGTCCTCGGCAAGGGTACGCGAGGCAGGGAGGAGAAGCCCGAGAATCAGGGAGAGCGAAACACGAACATGAAACGGCATTTGCATGCGACCATCCTGTCGAGTGGGATTCCGTGGTAGGAACGTTCGGAGGCAAAATAGGAGAGGTTTCGCATCCTCGTACCATCAATCTTACCTGACAAAATGACTACAAGCTAGGACGATGGGCACACCCACCCGTTTGGGGCGAGGTTTGGGAGCTTAGTCTAGCGGGAACGCTCCGTTGGATTGCATCTACAAAACTTCAGTTTTGCAGGCAAATCGTGGTTGAGTCATTCCGGAAACTTGTCGTATCCTATGGGCTCCATCTTCCGCAGACCATCGAATCAAACCAATGCGATTCAGCCAAATTGACCATATAAGCCTTCTCGAACCCGGCAAACGAATCGAAGCCTACAAGAAGGTGACTGGCAAAGAAGACTTCTTGCGGGATCATTTCCCTCGATTTGCCGTATTGCCGGGCGTTTTGATGCTGGAATCGCTTTATCAAGCGGCAAATTTCTTGGTAAGAGCCACTGAGAACCACGAATGCGGCTTGGTAGTTCTCCGAGCTGCTAAGAATGTAAAGTTTGCTGATTTCCTCCAGCCTGGGCAAACTCTTTATGTTACGGCTGAGATTTTCAAACAAGATGGCCCAAAATACACCTTGAAAGCAACGGGAAAGAAGGACGAATCAACTGCAGTTTCAGGGAGATTAGTGGTAGAAGTCGTCAAAGACGACCAACCTGAGATTGTTGCGAAACACGCAGCTTTGTATATGAAGCAATTAAGCGAGCAATTACAGCAAGCACCTATGGCTTGCTCATAAGATAGCTATAATTCGGACCCTGCGACCAAGCAGCAGCGTTCACAAACGCTCGAATTGCCGCGGGGAGGGGCTGGAAAGCTCCAGAGAGAAACAACTTTTTAGGAAAGAAGAAAATGGCAAGTTCTGAAGAAGTATTCGAAAAGGTGCAGGCTGCTTTAGTCGAAGCACTCGGAGTGGATGACGATGAAGTCACCCGCGAGGCGACGATGGTAGGCGATCTTGGAGCCGAGTCGATTGACTTCTTGGACATCGTTTTCAAACTGGAGAATGCTTTCGGAATCGAAATTCCGCGTGAGGAATTATTCCCAGACGACATTCTGACCAATGCCGACTTAGTACAAGACGGTAAGGTAACAGCTGACGGTATTGCTCAGCTCAAAGCACGTCTACCTTGGGCGGACCTCAGCAAGTTTGAAGACAATCCACGGGTACAAGATTTCGGGAATCTGCTGACGGTCAACGACCTTTGCAGCTACGTCGAAAGCAAATCCTAGCTGGCTGGGGCTTGCACCCCTTCTTGCTTGGGCCATCGCTTCGGGAATTACAATGGGCGAACCGTCTTGATTGACCCCAATTGTAAACAATCCAAAGCCACGCAAGATTCTGCAGAAGTCGCTCGGGATGAAAAACGCCTCCTTGCCGAAACTCTCGTCAAGAATTGCGAAAGTCAGCTCCATCGTACCCTGGGGCTGATTGTTTATCTCAATAAGCCCTTCCACAATGGCGCCGTCAGGTTGTCGGTTCACCAATTTCGCTGTGAGCCGAATGACGTCGCCCGGGTATGCGACTGTCTCGAATTCCGCTGTGCTCACTTTGGCAAGCACGATTTTCTCGGTGAAGTCATTCAGCTGGGAAAGGAGAATGCCTCCTGTTTGTGCCATGCCTTCGATGATCAACGAATGCGGATAGTGCGCGAAGCCAGGCAGGTAATCATCCAGAGGTTCCTCGGACAGGGTAACGTTTTTGATGGAGACCGCTTCTTGTCCGGAGACAAACTTTTCAAAGCGGTCAATCCAATACCAACGCATCGCGGTTCACGGAGGCTCTGAAAGTCCTGAAGAAATTGCAAGACTTTTCCCATAACAGAGCCAGGTGTTCACCTTGTTGAAAAGGAAAATTGTTTGCCAGCAGAAAAACACAGCCCCATGCAGGGATCGAACCCGCATCGTCTGGATTGCCGGTCCAGTGCTCTACCGATTGAGCTAACCGGGCCTGTCTCTCTGGCACAAACAATTCCCTTTTATACCTGGCCGACTCAAGCCTCGTTACGATTCTCATGGCCTCCAAGAGGCAACATGACGTCCTTCCTTTTGCGAACTCAATGAGTTGATTTGCCTGAGCATAAACAGCACACGCTTTTCCAAC
>JBCCEO010000809.1:0-3752 GCA_039030255.1 Planctomycetota bacterium
GAGTTCGATTTGACTTTCGAACGTAGAAGGATTCTCAACGAGTTTTAATCCATTTACCCCAACGGGTGAAATCGTAGATTCGCTGGCTGACGCAAAACTTAGCTGATCTGCTCCCAGGAATACGGGGATTAGTACGAGAGTAAGGCCTAGGCAAGCGACAGGGCCACTGCCAATCGTCAAGGACTTTTGAATAGCGGAGAGCCGATAGAATGGTTCTTGAGGCGGCTCTTTGGTTTCGCCACCACTGTCTGACGCCTCTGCATCGTTCGATCCCCAGAATTTAGTTGACGAACCTAATGGAAAAAAACCAAATTCCCATTCCCATTTGGATCCTTTCCATTTAACTCCCAGGCCCGTGAACAGCGTAAAACCAATCGTAACTCGTTCTACCCTGGCGCCAAAAAACTGCCCGACTTTCGCCTGAGTAAAAGAAAAGGCGAAAAGCAAAACATACAATGCGACGTATGAAATTGTTATCCAAACTGCAAGCAATGGGATGTATCCAGTTCGAGGTTTAGGCAGAAAACGGTGAGGTCTCTTTTCGGCGTCGTTCGCGTTCGAGCGACTGGAGCGGATGAGATGCAGGTTGCCTATGCCAAGTTTGATTAGGTGATTGTAGCTGCCGCCTGCCGCAAGTTGTCACGAATAAGCGGAAAAGAACACCTACAAGCATCTTAACACTTCAGGTTTCGACTTAGCCGGTGATTATCCCAAACGCGATTGATGCACCGGCGACTGCGATCACAAGCCCCAATATCCCGTAGAAAATTCTGGCGCCTATTCGACCGCACAGAGCGACGATCAATCTGGCCTTTCTACTGTTGATAAAAAAATCCCAGTCGAAAGCTGCGCCTGCGATAGAAAACAGACCTGCCGCAAAGAGTAAAATGCCAATTGGGTTCATCTGCCAGTCCTTCAAATCAATGGGCATGCTGCAAGGACCGCTCATATGGATCTGCTCGCAAACAAGCTCTACATTCAACATATGCAAGGCGGCTCAATATAGATCGCTGCCGTGTTCGAAGCAACGAGTGCACATCAGTGAAAGCCAAGCGCTAGATCGGCAGCACTTTACTGAATCGTGAAGCGCCGCGAAATTCGAAAGACTGTAAACCCACAAGCTAGTTTCCGCACTCGAAAAATGTATTGGACGGGGCGAGGCACTTCCACATTGCGCAATCGACACGGCTGATTTCGGGGCAAGGTCATGCTGCCAAGGCAGAATCTATCGAACTTAAGGTCGCAACTATTTGCGAAACAACTGTCAATAATTTGGGTTATTGATCGCATTAAGAACCGCAACCAGACGAATGCCCAAAGCAAGAGCGACTCGGCTTACAACGGAATCTTACGCAGCCTTGGCTCCGCTGACGAACATGGGGAAAGGGCGGGCAACGTCAGTGGATTAAGCAAATTGATTGGGACACGGAAAGGATCTTGCTAATGAAGCTCGCTACGTGCTGACCAATATCTCTCGGCGGAGCCCTTATGTGAACGCAGGGAAATTTGCCTTTCAATAATTCCCGCTGCTCGAGTCACATTGAAGCCATGTTGGCTGTTAGCACTAAAAAAATTGTTGGCACAAATGAGTGCTCTTTCTCGGATAAACCGGCGAGGGATGTTCATTGATGCCTCTTCAACGAACCAAAGCCCAACAACCAGAACCTTATCGATCGACGCCAGGAGACTTCGTTTTGCCGTCAAGGGAAAGACATTAAGTCAAGCAGGACAGCCACCATTCACTTTGGAAACGGCCGCGGCGAAGGTGCGGGCTGCAGAAAACGCGTGGAACTCGTTTCCTCAACATATTCACACTGCAGGTATTAGCAATGACACCGCCCAGTAACATCGCAAGTTTGACAGCGTTCAAAGACTTAAGGCTCGAACCACGTTTTGAAGGAGATGAACTGAAGGTCGCCGTGCTATGGGGTGACCCCGCATCTGGCCCCGTTGCAATTATGTTGCACATGCCGAAGGGGCACGTTGAACCTTTCCACAAACACACAAGCGATTACCACTGCGTTGTTGTTGAAGGGAGAATTCGAACGCAGATGAAAAATGTTGATCGGTCGGAAGAATTCGGTCCTGGATCGCACATCTTTCAGCCGGGAGGCACTTTGCACGCAGAGAGTAGCAGCGGCGACAGGGACTTGCTGGCCCTTGTGTACTTTGACGGTCCGATCGACGTCATTCATGACGAGTAATCAGCGATCAATACCCATTGGAACAGCTAATTATCACTAGAAGTCCCTAGGAGGCCCTTAATGAATTCTGGCAATATAATCTCGACCGAATTTCCGTTTAAGAAGAATTTCATCGACGTGAATGGTTCGAGAATGGCCTTCATCGACCAAGGAGAAGGACCTGAGGTGCTATTCGTTCACGGCAACCCTACCTCCTCCTATCTGTGGCGCAACATAATCCCGCACGTGACTAAACACCACCGTGCAATCGCGGTAGACCTAATTGGCATGGGTGACAGCGACCAGCCAAAACTCAGCTATACGCTTCAGGAGCAATATCAATATCTCGAGTCATTCGTAGATGAGCTGGGCCTCAAGGGCGTAACGCTCGTTGGGCACGATTGGGGTGGAGCTCTGGTGACGCTTTACGCGACTCGCAACAGCGACAACGTTAAAGGCATCGCTCTGATGGAAGCGGCGGTCCCTCCAGCGCTTCCCTATAACAGCCTCGATGATCTTGGTGACCCGCAGGCAATTGAAGCTTTCACTGGATTTCGCAACCCAGAAATGGGCCCGAAAATGCTGATGGAACAAAACATGATGATAGATGGAATATTGCCCTCCCTTGTAATCCGTGAACTTACGGACGCTGAAATGAAGGTGTACAGAAAACCGTACTCCACTTCTGAGTCTCGCAGGCCGTTGTATGTATTTACAAACGAGATTCCCATTGCAGGTACACCCGCTCGTAACGTTGATGCAATGAAAGAAATGCAAGAATGGCTCGCAAAGTCGCATCAACCAAAACTTGCACTCTTTGCTTCACCAGGAATGCTATTCACGAAAAAGATTGAAGAGCTGGCCTCATCAACGTGGAAAAATGTTGAAACGCGGGATATCGGCGCGGGCATACACTTTGTCCAAGAAGACCAACCCGATGCTATCGGGCAATGCCTTTCAGAGTGGCTTAATTAGATCGCAATGTTGGCTCCTATAGGGTTAATCGCTCCTAAGTTTCTTCGAGTCTCGCAGTTGCCGTGTCTTGAAATCCGTACATCGAAAGCGTCAGGTCTAAAAATGAACACCAGGAAATTCATGGACTTCGTTGTCATTGCAACTGGTATATTTTTGATCGTTCTTGCTGGTGGCCGATTCTTGGTTGATCCGATTGGTGGACAAGCAGCCTTCGGGATACCGCAAGTCGATACCGACGGAAACCTCTCCTTCCATTACATTAAGGGCATTAGAGACGTAGTCATTGGGGTCTATATTTTGATCCTCGTCTATCATAAGCACGAGAAGTTGCTGGGCTGGTTCCTGTTTGTGTCAGGGGCCATCGCCGCAACGGATGGGTGGGTCGTAATGGGCTACAACGGCAATGGCCCGCTACACGCATGGATGCACCTCACGGCGTTACCAATTTGCATTGGTGGTGGCCTTTTCTACCTCTTCCTTGAACAGGTCCAAACTAACCAAAGTAGCAGCACGAAGAAGTAAGGTTGCTTACTCCAGATTTTTTTCAATCTCAGCTCACATCTATTGGTCGACGAAGATACAGTAGTTGTTCCC
>JBCCEO010000810.1:0-3745 GCA_039030255.1 Planctomycetota bacterium
ACAGGCGGCAGACGGGATTCTACGGGCTATTCAAAGTCAACAATTACGCATCGACATAGGGATATTTACAGGACTTGCCTTCATTTCGCCCTTCCTCGCACCATTCCTGGTGATCATGGTTTGCTCTGCAATGCTGATTGGGCATGAACGACAAACCGGCACTTGGGAATGGACAGGTTCCCTTCCGGTGACTTGGCAGCAAGCGCTTTTCAGCAAGCTCTTCATCACCTATTTGTTCGGTTTCTGTTCGGGTGCATTACTTCTCCCCGGTGCATGCTTTGCCATTCAAAATATAGACAGCGGTCCGCCAACACTTATGGATTTTATCTACGTCTGGCTGGGCGTCATGCTCTTAGTGGGATTCTTTTCGACGCTGGTCTACTTTATTCTGCTCTTGCTACTGAACGAACCGATGTACGCATTGGTACTAGGGCTAATGGCAAACATCATCATCCCCTATGGCGTGATGATGCTTGTCGCAGCTATGCACGGCTTTAACACTGGCTTTCAAATCATGGATGGGATCATCGTTTGGTCTTTGCTAACGATTGCTGCATTCATTGCGCTGCTGCCGATCTATCGCAGCGTTTGGATCCACCCTCGGCAAGACCTTTTCCGTCCTGCGAGGTATCAGAGTATTTCGGCAGCGGAGAGTCGAGTCGCAGCGGTCCGGCGGGAGGGACAACCCAGTGAAGCTTGGGCCATGTTGCGACTTGGCCTCCAATCGTCCGTCGCGATACGCGCGATTCTGTTGCTCGCACTGATTGGATCTTATATCGCTAGTTCACCTGGCGAGCATCGTGGTTTGCCTTGGTTTTTGGCGTTTACAGCGAGCCTGCTGGGTGCGACTACTTTCATGCATCCTAGCCAACTATCTCGGATTCGGTTTTTGACAGATCGAGGTGCAAAAATCCTGCCCTTGCTTTTGCAATACATCGGCTTGAGTTTCGCTTGGTTGCTTGGGATCTCCATAGTTTATGTCGTGACATTCTTCGTGTCGCGTCCGAATGAGTATGCCATGGACGGACTCACTCAAAACCTTTGGCAAGTTGTCCATGTTGTGTTTTCATTTTTCTTGATCGGTGTCCTTTGCTCGATCATATGCGAAAAGCCAATCGTTGCTTTGACTTGCTCGGTTGTGCTTTCCATGTTGGCGCCGCTAGGCTTCATCTTCCTTTGGGAAACCGGCTCCGAGCGGTTGTTTGAGACTGGACTCATTCTGAGTGTATTTGTTTCGACTCCAATCTTGATCGCGGCCATCCTCTGGCACGGTAAACGTTGGATGGTTCTGTTAGACCCACGACCAGCTCTGACCGCCTCAGTAGCTCTGGCACTTGCTGTGGCGATACCAATTTCGCTGCCGATCATCCTCTCATTCACTTCAACGGCAATTAGCCTCAGTACTTAGGCGTAGCACTGAGAGACACGGCGAACGCTAGTGTCACGAATTGCAAATTCGTTCCCGCATAGCTGTCTTTTCATCCGCCTGGGGCCAGCCTGCGGTTTCGGCGACTGACTATTGCTCCCTGTTGCGCCGGACTTTTTTAGCCACAAAAAGGCACGAAACACACAAAAACATTCGTAATGCAGTAGTTGCGAATTACTTTCCCTATCACCTGAGTCTCACAGCCTTGGCGATACTATTCCTAACTGACTCCACAGTTGGAATGTATTTGCAAGTCGTGGAAAGTTGCTGAGTTAACCAGAGAACTGTCGAAAACCTTTTTGTGTCTTTTCGTGCTTCTTTGTGGCAAACTTCTTGCTCAAGGCAGTAAGAACAATTTTGCCTGGTGCGAGTTTCCACGAATTTATCTTATCAACCGCCTGGCGATAACGGTTAACCCGGTCTCCGGCTATACGGGTAGGCCTAGCTGGCTCAGTCGGTCTATCCAATCTTCATTCTCAGCCTGTACCGAATCTATTTGGGATACCAAGGAAGAACCGCAGGCTGGCGCCAAGTGGCTGATTTGGGCATTCGCATATGCACGAACGTTCGGCATCTGTAATCTTAATTGCGATTCGCGGCGCTAGTTCGATTCGGTCCGAGTCGGAGATTTCGGGTTAACTTTCTCGGAGAAAATGGATAAGGTTTTGGTCCGTGGAACTTAGCATTCCAGAGCAAAACGCACCCGTTTTCGATTGGCTCAAATCCTTGGCAAACGTACGTACCGCAATTCACCTTGGCTGTCTGAAACAACCATTCAAAAAAGCCCTTCAAACTGCTTCGCGACTTGGAGCCCAAGGCGTTGAGATTGATGTACGTAGCATGCTACGTCCCGAAGAACTTAGTGATACCGGGCGTCGGCAGCTGAAGAAAATGATGAGCGACTTAAACCTTAAAGTCGCCGGAATACGCTTTCCAACGCGGCGTGGATACGATGTGGTCCAGGACTTGGAACGTCGGATCGATGCGACCAAGAGTGCGATGAGCTTTGCCTACAGCCTAGGTGCGAGTGTCGTGATCAATGCAGTTGGAGAAGTTCCTGAGGACGTGGAGTGTGCCGAATACGCGCAACTCAAGGCAAGTCTTTCAGATCTTGCTAGCTATGGTGCACATATTGGTGCAATGTTGGCCTGCGAGACCGGCTCTGAACCAGTCGAAAGATTGGCTGGGCTTCTTGGCAGTCTTTCCGAGCAAGCGATCGGCATCGCCTTCAATCCGGGCAATCTGATCATCAACGACTATCTTCAAGATGATTCGATTCGCCAAGCAGCTTCATGGACGTTGGCAGTCATTGCGCGGGACGGAGTGCGCGACTTAGCGCGCGGACGAGGATTGGAGGTTCCTCTTGGGCAAGGTTCGGCCGAGATTCCAGAAATACTTGGTGTCCTGGAAGAACGTCGCTACGACGGTTGGTTTCATTTGGAAGCCAGCGACTCGGTTCACGCAGCTGCAGAATTAAGCAATGCCATCGCTTTCCTGGGCGAACTTTAACGCGGTTTGCACCGGGGGATCGTAGTTTGACTTGGGCCGATTGCCGTGGGTTATAAGAAGTAATTTTCGTCCAGAATGACGAACACGTTGAAGATGTCGTTAGGTGAGGTGCAAATTCTCGACGGGATCCGTTTCCATCTCGCTGGCCCAAATTTCTACGGTCGCGAATTGCGAATTCAGCTCGCTTGCTAAGTGCTCCATCGCAAAACGCTCGCTGGCATAATGCCCAAGCATAAGCATGGAAACATTGGCTGCTTCGGCTTCTAGGCAAGTGTGAAAGGTCGCTTCGCCTGTCAGAAACAAGTCGCAGTCTTCTTGAATTGACTTGCCCAGCAAACTTCCTCCACTTCCACAACAAATCGCCACGGACTTGATCTCTTTGTTGGGTAATACAGCCCTTGGTCGTAGCCCAGGCAGATCATGCAGGGCATTCAGGATTTCATCCAAGAACTTAGGCTCGTCATACACGCCAATTCGGCCGGCGCCCAAGCCCGCAAGCTGCGGATCTTCGGCTGGAATAATTGCACGTACTTCGGCCAGCCCAATTTTGTCAGCCAGCAAAGCGTTAATGCCAAGCGGTGCTGAATCCCAGGCTGTGTGGGGAGCATAGATGGCGCATCCGTGGCAAGCCAAGTCCCAAAGCATCTTACCTGGACCGCTCGACGAGGTGATCTTCGAGAGTGCTTTGAAGGGTAAGGGATGATGCGTAATGACAAGCTCTGCACGCTTGTCGATGGCTTCTTTTACGCTGGCCGGCGTCAACGTCAAGCAGCATTGAATGCGTTCAACGCTTCCCGAGGAATCTCCCAG
>JBCCEO010000811.1:0-3722 GCA_039030255.1 Planctomycetota bacterium
CGCCACCGCCTCCGCCGCCCCCGATCGCACCACCGCCCGAGGTTGCCATACCGCCAGCAGGTAGAGCCATTGGTGCTGGCTCCATTTGCACTTCGACGATCTCCTCTACAACTTCTGATGGTTGAACGTCGCCCAATTCATCGGCATCTTCTTCGTCGACTTCTTCCTGGTCTGAGAGAATAAGAGGCACGGTCAAGCCTTCGGCAGCGGGGGGCTGTTGCACGGCGGAAACCAAACGCGTGCTTGGTGCCTCTGCGCCGGAAAACAGTCTTTCTGGCCTAGAGACGACTTCAACATTCAAAGCAGCGATTCCCTGACCAACGACCACGATGTCCCAGTTGCCAGGTTCGATGGGCAAAGCAAAACTACCATTGGCCTCCACCATCGTCTGGACTTTCATTTCCCCACCTTGAAAAGCCATGACACGGTGCGAGTTGGCATTTGCAGGCTCAGGAGCAGCCAATTGTCCGAGCAGTGTGCCGTTGCTCAGCGCGACCGTCTGGCTTTGGATCATAGGTCGTCCGTCCAAAACATTCTGCAAGTTTGTGTAGGCAATATCGGAGGCTTTCCCCCAATCCGTTGGCGCCCAGTACTGCGCAATAATCTGCTGCAGTTTCTCACTTGAAAGGGAAGTGCAATGTACTCGCATGGGAGCAACTTCAGCCTTTGCTTGATTTAGCAAAAACGAAATTGCGGCGACTCCCTGACCTGAATCGCAACGCAATTCATACATTCCTGTTTGAAGCCCCTTAAAACTGAAGTTGCCTTCGGCGTTGCTAATCGCTCGAGAAACTAGCTGACCGTTCTTTAAGAGAGTTACCCTGCTGACAAGTGGGGACCCATCATGCAGAATTGCTTGGCCACGGAACACGCCGTCTTGTGCAATATAGCCCCAACCACTGTGGTACACGTCCGTTGAAAAACGAATCGTAGGTAGGCCATTTTTTGTTGGGATGTTTTCCGCCATGGCCACGTTGATCCCGCCAACAGTTGCACAGGATGCGGACAAGGTTAAGGCTAACAAGAGACGACGCATAGAATTATGCCTTGATTGATATGGAGCGGCTTGAGGTAGTGACTTAGGGGGTCACCCTTAGGAACATCTGCGACTAACGATTTAGACGTACTTCCTTGCTGTTTGTCGGCGCTTGGGTTTTGCATAGAGTAGTTTTTGAAAACAAACCAGCTCTCTTATTTTGTCTCCAGTCCGTTTGGTTTGATCCTGCGGATCGCCCAGCTTTAGGGGCTAGGATGCTGCACCCGGTTGCAATTGCAGCACTTCAAACCGCAGCCGTATAGCACCGCAGCCATATAACACGTCGGTGAGCTACCGCAGCAGAATGCTATCCATATGGCCAGAAAAAAAGCCACGGCTATGCGCGCATAAAAACGGGCCGAGAAGTTGACTTCTCGACCCGCTCGAATTGTTTGCTTGCTGGATGAGTCAGCGGCTTTTATGGGGTCAGGCCACTGGCAGCATTTTGGTTGAATCCGTCATCATTGTCGGCAAGGGCCGCTGCGGTTACTGCAGCTGCCGCAATTGCTCCTACGCCGCCAAGTCCTCCGCCGGCGCCACCTCCGCCAAAGCCGCCTCCGAATCCGCCACCAAAGCCCCCGCCCCCAGCGATAAATCCACCGGCAGGCATTGCAAGAGGTTCTTCAGTGATGATGACTTCTTGACCGGACAAAACGATTGGAATTAGAAGGGAATCTGCCACTGGATTTGGAACGGAAGTAGAAACTAGCTTTGCCGACGAAGGCTCAGCCGAGGTAACTGTTTCGGGACCAACTAGCTCAACGCCGATTGCCGCTACGCCCTGGCCGACAACTACAACGTCGAAGTTTCCGGGCCGAAGATTTGCAAGTTGGAAGGTTCCATCACGACCAACTTGAGCGGCAGAAACCTTGTTACCGTTCTCTAAAATGATGACAGTATGCGATTCTGGGTTGGCTGCCGCAGGAAATGCAAGCTGACCGGAGAGGACACCGCCGCGCAATCTTACCCTTCCACTTTGGACGAGTTGACGCGTTTCAAGATACTGCTCAAGTGCTCCAAATGCTGGACGCTGCATGTTCCATTGGTCGGGAGCCCAATGTTGAGCAATGATTTCAGCAAGATTGGCAGCTGAAACGGAGCTGCAATAGACCTGCATTGGTGCGACAACATTGTCCGTTTGACGCAACAGGAAGGACACCGCCCCTGTGCCAGTGGCACTGTCTGCTCGCAACTCATAAACACCCGCGCGAAGACCAGGTACAGCGAAGGCTCCAAACTGATCCGAGGTGGTTTGAGCTACGACAGCGCCGTTCTGCCAAATAGTTACCTGGCTTGCTGCGGCGCCCGTATGCTGGACGGTTCGTCCTCGGAATACGCCATCTTGCCCAATGTAACCCCAGCCACTGTGATACACGTCGACGGGCAAAACAGTGTTTGAAGGCAACGATTGTGCCAGACCCACGGAACTAATTGCCGCGAATGCTAAGACAAGCAAGGAACGGAACATGGTAAACCTTTGTTCGATTTAAATTCTGGAGCGATTCGTGAAATGGTTACAGTAATGCTTTTAGGAAGATTTGTCAAACTAGGTTAGCTGCAAATACCTGGCAAATTGTATGGCTAGAAAGGGCCATGAAAAAAGCCTTGGAGTACCAAGGCTTTCGGGTTTTCAAATTATAGGCTGCGATTAGGGGCCGCGTGGGTAAAAAATATCGCTCACTCTTCCTGTGCTTTCAGGTGGATTTTGAAGCCCCTCGATTGGGAAGTCCTGCCCATCCAGCGAGGCCCCCAGCGGGATTGTCCGATCTGATCCCTTCGTTTTTAAATATCCCATCAACTTATCGAGCGAGATCTGGACAATGCCATTCTGTCGGGCTTCTGCCATAAAGTTCGCGTACAGTTTGTTTTTGGCCTGCAGTTCCGCCCGGCGCTCTTGGCTGGCATTCTCAGGAATCTTCATATCCGTTCCCAAAACGAGGAACGAAGTATTTGGCGACATGCCCTTGCCGCTCGTTTGACCGTTTGTATCCATTCTCGCATCAACAGACCCACCAGCGCGTTGGATCAGTGACTCAAGTTGGTCGAAATCATCGCGACGGTCTTGGTTGAAATCCATCAAGCCAACCAGAGCAAAGCCAACGGTGCGTCCCGGACGCCAAGCTGGCGAATAGACTTTGTCACCTGTGACGACGGGATTCTTGTAGTCGCTGGGCACTGTCAGCTCCGCAACACACAGGTGCACGTCCACGATTCGCGTTACTACTAGCTGTGCTTTGGTCTTGGCCTCAGTAGTGTTGACGGAAGACTCATCAATGACTGAGAAGGGAACGCCCGCCCGAAGTCCATCTTCACTTCCAAGGTCGATCCATACGGTGCGGCCGCCATTGATGACTTTCACGATCTCGCCCTGAGGAGCCGCGAAGTCAGGCTTGATCGTTTCCTGGATACGTTTGGCTTGTATCTTAATCGTCTCAGCTTGCTTCGTCGTAAGCGTTGTAAGTTCGCTTATCTTGCCCCGCAGCTCAGCTTTTGCTTGCTCTACGCCTGCTCGGTAGTCGTTGAATTGCTTGATTGCCGATTCTTTTTCTGAGTTCAAACGGACGACAGCGGCAGCATGTTGTTGGCGTGCTGAGGTCAAATCTCGCTCTGCAGCTTGTTGAGCTTCCACGGCCTTCTTGCGAGCAGCAGTTTCAGTTGCGATCGTATCTTCGAGCTGCTTTTGCAA
>JBCCEO010000812.1:0-3720 GCA_039030255.1 Planctomycetota bacterium
CAGTCGGCAACCAAGAATTCGGACAATAGGGATAGGGTGCACAAAAGCCAAGAAAAATGGGGGTCACCGGGAACTTTTTGCTTGCCAAAACGTTCTCAGCTCCATTGGGATTCACAACCCCAGCGGTATAACCGTAAGGTTGTTTTCCCTCCTCAGGCTTTCGCCAGCAAAACGCCGAATCGACTTTTCAATCCGATCCTAGATTTGAATTCAAGTCCACACGACACCCCTGAGAAGTAGAACATGTCAGCTACACCTTCTCCTGAAACTGTCGAGCAAACCAAACAGCAGATCCGTGCTCTTATCAACGAGATTGCAGAGCTCTCTAGATCTGACTCACCGGCGGAAGAATATTTCCCGGCCGTCCTGAAACGCGTTGTTGACGCACTGGCGGCAGTCGGTGGAGCCATCTGGTTACTCGATGATGAAGGCGCCTTAAAACTCAGCTACCAAATCAACGTCAATCAAGAATTGCTTGAAGCGGAGAACGAAGATGCTGTTAAGCATGGAAAATTGCTGACACGTCTTTTTGCGCGTGGTAAGTCGGAACTCGTCCCGCCTAACTCGATGCTGGGTGATGATCAGAGCGAAGGCAATCCTTCTCAGTACTTATTAGTGGTTTCGCCGCTGTCCAATGGTACGCAAACGACGGGCATCCTCGAAGTCTTCCAACGGCCTAATTCAGCTCCCAATATCCAGCGTGGTTATCTTCGTTTTCTGGATCAAATGGCGGGGCTCATTGGCGAGTGGCTCAAAGGCCGAACCCTGCAAAAGGTTTCAGACCGCCAGGAGATGTGGAAGAAAGCGGATCACTTTGCCCGACTAGCACATGACAATCTAGAGCTGCGGGACACAGCTTTCACCATCGCCAATGAAGGTCGCCAGTTAATTGAATGCGATCGCGTCAGCGTGGCGATCAAGAAGGGGGGCAAGTGTAAAGTACTAGCAATCTCCGGCCAAGACACGATCGAGAATCGTTCCAATATTGTGACCGCGTTAAACCGTCTTTCGACCCGCGTCGTGGCGGCCGGTGAGTCGCTTTGGTATGACGGACTGGCTACCGATTTGCCTCCGCAACTAGAGGAATCCGTAGAAGACTATGTGGATCTTTCTCACGGTCGATCCATTGCGGTACTACCAATTCGCCGTCCGGAGAAGCTCGTTGAGGGCGATGTCAAAGTCAAAGAAAACAACTTCTCCGAAGATCTTTCAAAGCGTGAGATCATCGGGGCTTTGATCGTCGAGCAGATTGAAAGCCAGGTTGCTCCTGACGACCTAAAGTCGCGTTGCGACTTGGTCTACGAGCATGCAGCTCGTGCATTGAACAACTCGATGTCTCATAGCGATTTGTTCTTGATGCCAGTTTGGCGATTTCTTGGTCGTGCAACTTGGATGTTCAAGGGGTCTGCGCTACCGAAGACTCTCGCAGTACTCTCTCTGATCCTGATTGGCTTAGTTCTGATGATGGTGATCAAGATCGATCACGATCTGGAAGCCAATGGAACTTTGGAGCCTGTCGCGAAGAAGCAAGTTTTCGCGCACGTGAACGGTCAAGTCGATGTCGTTCATGTTCGGCACGGACAGACCGTCAGCAAGGGTGAGCTGCTGATCTCCATGAAGAACCGAGATCTCGAAGTCGAGATTGCAGGATTGGTGGGGCAAAGGAAAGAAACTCTGGAGCAAATTGCGGCCTTCAACAATTTGCTGCAGGAAGTCCCTGATCGCACCGAACGAGGCCGACTCATGGGCCAAATCAAAGAGTACGAAGTGCGAAAGAGCACCCTTGAGAGCCAACTTTCATTAGCACTACAAAAACGAGAGCAACTACAGCGAACGAGTCCAATAGATGGTGTGGTAATGGACTGGCAATTGGAGCGAAAGCTACAAAAACGTCCTGTGATGATGGGCCAGGTCTTGGTGAACGTTGCCGACATAAGCCAGAAAATGCCCTGGGAACTCTCCTTGTTGATGCCCGAAAAACGGATGCGACACCTTGATGATGCGATCAAGGCGAACAACGACGAGCCGTTGCCTGTGAAGTTCATTCTCAAGTCGGATCCGTCCGTAGAACACACCGGCACGCTTTCGAAAGAAGCAATACACAATCGCGCTATGCTTCACAAAGAAGATGGGACAGTCGTCAAGATTAGGGTCAAGCCAGACTCAATGGCGAAGATTAACGCTCGCCCAGGTCTAAAAGTCACAGCGGATGTCACTTGTGGAGAAAGGTCGGCTGCATACGTCTGGTTCCACGAAGTGATTGAATGGATTCAGGCGAACGTATTGTTTTAATCTCCCCTTAGTACTCGGTTACAAGTCGATGTTAAGAATCATTGAAGCGAGGATCATTATGAAAACGTCTATTCCAGTGCTGGTTGTGCTTGGTGGAGTTTTGTTTTGCACTGCTTTTTCCGGAAATGCCCAAGATGGAATTGCGTACAGTGACTTGGATTTGCCAAAACTTGAGACAGAATATGTCCCTGGCAAACCTTTCAAAGCATTGCATGCTTCTGTGAAAGCGATCCATAAAGTTGAAATTGCGGCGCAATCCGACGGTTTGATCCGCGAATTGAAGGCCGAAGAGGGCCAACTAGTTAGTCGAGACGAAGTACTTCTAGTCATCGATTCGCAAATCGCCGCAGCTGAACTAGCTGTCGCTCAGAAACAGCAGGAGTCAGCTGAAATCCTGGCAAACCAGACAGCCAATCTCGAGTACTCGAAGCTCTCCCGAGAGGTAGCTATCCGCGAATACAACGAACTCGTCGACTTGTATAAGGCGAGTTCCGCAAATTACAACGAGGTTCGCCGAATGCATCTCGAAGCTGAAAAGTCAAAGTTCAGCGTGGAAATGGCTTTGGACGAAATCAAGAAGAGTCAATTGGAAGCCGCCGTTGCTGCCGAGCAGGTGAAGGCGAGCAAGGTTAAGCTTGGAATGTACCAAGTAAAGGCTCCCTATGAAGGTGTCATAATCGAGCGACTTCGCGATTACGGCGAATGGATTCGTGCAGGGGAACCCGTCTTTCGTCTGGTGCATCTAAACGAGATGAAAGTCGAGGCCTATGTGCGGCTGACGAACATTTCGCCCAACGACCTATATGGCGCGAAGATGACAATTACTTTTCCTAACAGCAAGAAATCTTACCAGGCAGAAGTCCAGGTCGTTGGTTCCGAAATACAGCATAACGAGGTCAAAGTTCGTGCAAATCTTTCCAACCAGAAGGATCTAAACGATCGTTGGATGCTTAGTGATGGAATGACTGCGAATGTCACAATCACACTGAAAAAATAGTCCCCCGAAAAAGTTCTTGCCCCTAGTTTCATTCGTTCTTTCCAGCTCTTTATTGCGATTAGCGATTCACCATGACAACGATGGCAGACAGTTTGGTCAACAGCGCGATGCGGCCGCTAAAGCTGCGTTGCCGGCCAGACTTGGAGAGCAAGCGGCATCGGTACCACGGCCGAGCCTACTGGGTGGTGAAGGAACCGGTTGGACTGAACTACTATCGTTTTCACGAAGAAGAATATGCGATCTTAAACATGCTTGACGGCGAAATCAGCCTCCAGCAAATCAAGGATCGTTTTCAAGCCGAGTTTGCACCGCAGCGAATCACTTTGCAGGATCTACAGCAGTTTGTTGGGATGTTGCACCGAAGCGGCCTAGTAATTTCTGAGGCAACTGGGCAGGGGCGACAGCTCCGAAGACGTGGCGATACGAAAAAG
>JBCCEO010000813.1:0-3719 GCA_039030255.1 Planctomycetota bacterium
CGAGAGTGTCGAAAAAACCGGCTCCCACAATCCGAGCTCTTCAATCGGCCGATAGCCATACCAAATAGTTCAATCTTCCCTGTAGCCAGTATCTTCTCAATCTGCTACCGATGCCGTTGTCTATCCCATAGTGCGCCAGGCGTACCGCCGTTCCCAGCAGAGAATAATGTTTCGACTTGATGTTCCGAAAGTTTGTTCTTTCGAGCTATCTCATCGAACGACTTCGCAACCGGCACAAAGCAACTGTGTCCAATGAAAAGGCAATTGGCACCGTTGCTGAAAATGCACGATTTCTTTTCGACTGCTTGAGAATCCTGCGTAGAATCGTCGGCGACTACCTGCTGTGTGCCTACAATCTGCGAGCAAGTACAAACAAGTAGTGTCACGATTGGGAGGAAGCGAAATAAAGTAAGCTTTGGTTAGTAACTGTTCCTAAATACACAATAACCCTGTCGCTCGGACCCTGCAGATGCTGCGAAGTCTTCTTCAAGCGTTGCTAATGAAGTTCGATGCGTGTTGCCTTGAAAACCCCACCGGGTCCCTGGTTGCGGTAGCCATTCCATTTCCCGCCTATAACCTTTAGATTTGGGGAAAGCTCAGCTTGATACACCGCCCGTACGATACTGTTTTCCATTTCAATCTCTTTGCCAGTGAACCGCAAGCGTCTCGTTTCGATTTCAAAAGTCCCTTCAATGATCTCACGTCCGCATTGGCCGCCGGCCCCAATCCAGTCAATGTAACCAACAATTTCTCCCGGTTTCTCCGAGCGAATGATCAACGTCCCAATCCATTTGATTTTCCATTCGTCTTCGCCCGTCAACTGGTATGCCCCTGCTACGCGAAGTGCGCCACCGGCAGGAGCCTGCTTTTCGCCAAGAACTCGAGGCTCGGTAAGCTCTTGCCCCGATAGGAACGCCAGCGGAAGTACAATTGCCAGCGGAAGTAACGCAGAAAACAAATAGAATTGCTTCATGGTTCTCTCTTTCGAATCTAATTGCGAATAGAAAAGTTGAATCTTCCGTGTCGCCGAAAGCTCAGCTTGAAAAAAGCCTTGTCGGGCCATGCGCAGCTAACACGTGGCCTCGCGGAAAGAATTATTATTCGGTCATCGCTCATAGCTTTAATTCCAGATTCAGCCCGGACATCAACGCCTGCGTGGTTTGCTATTTTACCGCTTGTGAGGCTAAATTAGTTTCGAATTCGGAACCGCCGAACGACAGGTATCGCAAGAATTCCGAGCACCGCGACGCCAACCCAAAGTTCAATGGGAAGAAAGAACGTGTATCTTGGGCTCCCGAGTTTGCTGACTTCAGTTGCGTCTCCAAGCCGTCTGGCCCCTCCATCCTCGTCATTTGTGACGGCGGCGATACCGTTGGGCATGACTACCGCCCACGCACCAGCATCCTTCTTGAGGTAGAAGCGAGCGACAGATCCAATTCCTGGAATTGGCCGATGTCCAGTGAGTGAAACAAGACCAAACACACTCTTACGTGACCTAACGCGGATGCATCGAACCTCTACTTCTTCCGACGAAAGATCACCGACCTCGACTTCACGCACGGCCAGCGTCAACGTAATCACCCAATCGGTATTCCCAAACCCAGATTCGATGCGCGACGGTCTAGATTCACTTCGAAGTCCTGCGATTGTGCCTACTAAGATAACATCCGAGATGTCCTCCATTTCAGCGATCGAACGCGGAGCCTTTTGGGCAGATGCCGCCGAGCACAGCAGCATGCAGGCAATGGTCAATAGAGACAATAATTTGTAGCGCCGCCCCAATTCGAATCTATTCAATGACATAAAGAATGTATCGCCCAAACTTAACTATTGTCCTTCTGTTCCCATCACGCGCGCGCTCGGAATCGAATGCAACCAATAGTTAAAACAATTATACTTCGCCGGCCGGCGGTTATTCTATTTTCCCTGCAGCATCCACCTAGACAATGATCTGAGCGAAGAGAGGAAAATGGTTTCGGGCAATTCAGCTCGGCAAGTCGTATGTCTAGTCGAATCCCTTTCACATTCAAGGCAGACTCGAGCATATTTGCAATCAACGCGTAGCAAATCGCCGACGAAACCTTATAGGACGCTTTTCAGGGGCAAATTGCTTTCGCAGCTACAAATCGGAGCGTCGCGATCAACTCACATAACGCCTCCCGCAACCGCGTGGAACGAAACCTATTCCGGTTGCCGTGAACAAGCACGTCATTGCCGCGGCAATCCCAGGTTATCTTAAAAGCTATTGTCTACAACGAGTTCTTCAAGCAGCAATTGACCGGGCTTTGGCCAAGCTTCCTTGGTACCCTTTCCGATCGCCACCATTGGGCCCATTACATGGTCATCCGGAAGATTAATAAGTTCGGCCACCTTCTCGATATCAAAGCCGATCATCGGACAGGATTGATAACCAAGCTCTTGTGCCGCAAGCATCAATGTCTGCATCGCCATGCCAATCGAGCGTTGCGCTTCATCTCTTTGAAGCCAATCCCTACCTTCGTGAAATGGTCCCATCCAGCCCACAAGCAACTCGGCGACTTCGGTAGGAGCATTGGCCCAATAGCGCTGTGGTTCCTTCTGCCATGCTTTGACATCGGCCGTAAAGAGGACAAGTAAAGACGCGTCTGTCATTTGCGACTGATCGTTTCCAAACTCTGTACGTATTTGCGATCTCAACTCTGGATCCCGGAGAATTACAAACCGCCAATGCTGAATGTTGAAGCTCGTTGGGGCGAGGATTGTAGATTCGAAAAGCGCGCGTTCTTCGTCTGCTGAAATCTTGTGTCCCGGGTCAAAGTGTTTGATAGCGCGACGCTTGCGAATTGCTTCAAGTATATCCATATGAGATTCCTGCTTTTCTTTTTGCAATATAAAGGCGGGGTTTGCCAATTCGCTGCAAACGATTCAGAATTCAATCGCCGAGTCATCGGCAATTTTGGTTCTTCCATTTGCAGAATAATGTCTTGAGCGATCCCATAGATTTGATTGCCGGAGTCGATTGATTTGGCACGTTCCAAGTCACCGATGTTTCTTAATAAACCCAAATCATGGCCGAGTAATTGTGACGCACATGATTCCAAAATGTTCCTCGGCATTCAGATCATTGACATTATAAGCGAATCATAGCTACCGGTGGAATCGCAATCGCCCGCTAAGTAAGGTTTGATCCGACGAAACGACAGTTCTTGAATTCTTCATGGTCACCGTTGCCGCAGAAACTTAGAACGCATCCACACGAACGTTTCCTGAACTTTCTACGTTCCATGAATCACTTGTTTCGACGGCCGAAACACGGATGATTTTGTACGGATGAAAATGTTGTCGATGGACCTTCAAACGGTAGACTCAATCCCCAGAGACCTTCATGGCTAAACAAGTCTGTCTCGAACGATAGAATTCAAAAGGGCACCCAGATCGGAGAGCATTGAATCATCGCACCGTAATTGAGGCAGGTGTAGCCGAACGGCAATCGCGAGTTATCTTGGGGACCGATCTCAGACATGCCACCTGACGTATTGGAATCAATCGCATGAGAAATTCAATTCAGCAGAGTTAGTTGGCCGACGCGACTTGAGTGCAATCCTAAGTTCCAAAGTTACTAATTATTGAATGCGAGCGGTTGATCATTCTCCCCCATGGAGTTCGATTACTCCTGTCGAATCGTAGATAGTTAGAGAGAAATGATCGCTTTGGTAGACCGGATTCTGGTGGTATGAAAG
>JBCCEO010000814.1:0-3714 GCA_039030255.1 Planctomycetota bacterium
GTCGTCTTCACGAGCGACCACGGCTATCACCTCGGGGAGCATGATTTTTGGGCCAAAGTTTCGCTTCGCGAAGAATCTGCTTCTGTGCCGTTGATCATTGCGGTTCCTGGAAAGAAGCCAGCAGTCTGCCATAGCTTGACGGAGCTGCTCGATCTCTATCCGACCACTGCCGCCTTGTGTGGCCTCGAGGTACCAGATCGGCTGCAAGGCAAAGACATCTCGGCGACGCTTGACGATCCAGAGAAGGAAGTCCGTTCTTTCGCGTTCAGCACAGCCCCAATGCGGAGCGGATTTTTGATTCGCGAGGATCGTTGGGCCTACATCCAGTACAGAGAGGATGGAGTCGATGGCCGTGAGTTATTCGATATGCAGAATGATCCACTGCAGTATACGAATTTGGCGGAAAAGCCCGAGCATCAGCAGTTGGCCGCGCGATTGCAAAAAGCACTTGCCGACAAGCTGGCTGATGTACGCGATTGCGATCTGGAGCGGACCTGGGCGGCTAAACGGGGCAGGAAATAACGCGGTACTCTGCCGCAGGGAAGGCGGATCGGTTTACGGTGCTTGTGCAACTTTTGAGCATGCGTGTTGGAACAATTGTCAAGGTCGTTACGGGCCTGCAATGCACAAAATATCGCCGTCGCATTCAAGTAAAGAAAACTGGCGCCAGAGTCCCAGGGGAGTCTGGCGAACTAAGTTTCGTTGGAGCAGAGGATAGCTCTAGAAAGCACTAGCTTTCTCACCCCCCCGTGTAGGCGAGCCGATTGATTTATCGATCGGTCTCGCCTCTTTTCATGCGCCATCAATCGGGCCAGATTTTCTGCGGTTGCACATACTCAGTAGATTAACGGAATTGAGTAGTAAATAGACTTCGACCAACATTTCCCCAGCGAATGGGAACTACTTTTCCATGTGCTGGACGTGGGCGAAGGCGTATTTGCCGGGGCGGCTTGTGGAGAACGGCATATTTGCCTCGCATGCCGTGTAGGCAGATATACGCAATCACGGCAAGTCAAGTAGAAGCCCAACTCTCTCCCAAACGCCTACCGACGAAAGTAGAAGCGTCAGCCGCTTTTACCGGCAAGGCAGGGTTTTTTCTTGAAATCCGCGATTCCCGGAATAGCACTAACTCCGGATGGAAACACTGATTTGTCACGCCACGACGACACCTCCTTTCTCTAAATGACGGTAAAATTGGCTAAATGCTTCGCAAACGCGTTTTCGAGGATGGATACTGCTGCTTCGAAATCTTCCTGGCTATTCTGCACATTCTGAGTGCGTGAATAGCCCCTGCAAATTTCGGGTTGCAATGATATGCTATTCTACGTCCTTGCACTTGCGGCAATTCATATTTTTTCAGCGCTTTCAGACCGATGACTTCGGACTACACGCAGCAGCAATCACTGGGTGGTTTGGAAAAGGCTGAAGCACTCTCGCTTCAGTCGGCGTCGCCGCCTGCGCACGTCGACGGGTATCAGTTGGAGCGTTTGCTGGGACGTGGGGCCTTTGGGCAAGTGTGGTTGGCCAACGACCTGAATACGGGTCGGAAGGTTGCGATCAAGTTCTATCTGAATAGCAGCGGTGTCAATTTGCAGTTGATCAATCGCGAAGTTCAGCACTTAGTGAACATGTCGACGGGGCGTTACATCGTTCAAGTCTTGCACGTCGGCTGGGATGTCGAACCGCCCTACTATGTGATGGAGTACATGGAAAATGGTTCACTTGAAGATATGGTGCGCGAGCATGGGACGTTAAGCACCATTGCTGCCACCAAGATGTTTCGTGAGATTGCTGAAGGTCTTGCATATGCCCACGCGCGCGGTGTTTTTCACTGCGACTTGAAACCTGCCAATGTGGTGCTCGACCAGGATTGGCGGCCACGGATTGCAGATTTTGGGCAGAGCCGTATGTCCGATGACCAGACACCGTCTCTGGGCACTTTGTTTTTTATGGCTCCTGAGCAAGCAGACTTGGAAGCCCCTCCGAATGCTTCCTGGGACGTCTACGCCTTGGGAGCAATCGCATACAGCTTGTTGGTTGGTAGCCCGCCCTATCGTACGCCGGAAGCCGTCGAGACGCTGGACACGGCCGATTCCTTGGCGGAGCGATTGTCGCGCTATCAGCAGACGATTCGCAAGTCGACGCGCCCGAGAGAACACTATCGCCTAAAGGGTACCGACAAGGCGTTGTGCCAGATCATCGATCGCTGTTTGGCCGCTGATCCAAAAGCTCGTTATTCCAACGTACAGCAAGTGATCGGCGCCCTGGAGAGTCGCTCAAAGGCTCGTTCACGCCGCCCGCTTTACATACTAGGTATCCTCGGCCCGTTGCTATTGCTGCCGTTGATGCTGTTCTTTTCATCAATAAGCATCAAAACGGCCAAAGATGAGACGATTCAAGAGTTGCGGCAGCAGTCGATTCGTTCAAACAAGGATACTTGCCGGTACGCTGCGAAGACGCTCGAATCAGAAATTGCTACGCTGTTCGATCTAGTCGACGACGAAGCTCGCGATGTGCAACTGCAAAAACTTCTGGCGGCCCTCGTGGCGGTCGCACCGGAAGATCTTGAGGCAATCGCGCGGCAAGATAACGCCGTCGCGCAGGATCGGATTCAAAAACTGCCAGAGCAACTTGCGCTTTCGAAACATTTGAAAGAGCGATTGCAGCAAATCATGCAGCAGGAGCAGGGTAACAAAGCGATTTTTAACACGATGTTTGTCAACGATGCGCGCGGCAATAACGTAGGTATTTACTTTGCCGATCCTGACGATCAAGGTGTGACCAGTCCTGTAGGACGAAATTTTGCCTACCGCAGCTACTTTACTGGAGCGCGGGCCGATGGGGACGTATCCGAAGCACGATCCCAATTCCGCCCCACAACCAGCACGCGTCTATCTGCGCACTTTAAGAGTAAATCGACACAGAAGTGGAAAGTTGGAATAAGCACGCCGATTTGGGGCTCGGATAAGAATCGCCGTACTCCGCTCGGCGTTCTGGTGTTGACGATTAACCTGGGTGAATTCCAGTTGCTCGCAAGTGACGATTCTGCAAGTTCCGAACGTTTTGCATCACTCGTCGATGGGCGTGATGGGAACGGAAAAGGAGTCTTGATCCAGCATCCATTTTTGCGAGCGTTGAAAGAACAAAAAGAAGTCCCGCAAATGGACTCGCGATTTTGGGAGGACATGCAGGCCAATCCTGGCATTACCAGTTATCGAGATCCAGCGGCCCGCTACGAGGGCGGAGAGGAGTTTGAAGGAGAATGGATTGCCGCACTACAGCCCGTGCATTTACCGCAGCGGTCTGGAGCGAATTCGGGGCCTGCCACAAGTGATTTGTGGGTTCTCGTTCAGGAGCGAAGCAGCACTGTTTCCGATCCGGTAGAGAGGCTGGGCGACAAGCTGCAGCGAGAAACTTATTTGGAATTTGCCGCGCTCCTGGCGGTCATGCTCGTGCTTTGGTTCTTCGTCTTTCAGCTGGGGCGGCGCAATATGTCTAGCGGCCGATCGAGCGAATCCAACCTGCACAGCTCTTCGTATTCCACGCTTGATAATGGTGGCTAGTGGGTCTAGCTGATCTGTCGGCGCGGCCGGTTGCGCAATGAGCTACGATTGGCCGATCGGATTTGCGATCATAGCTTTTTAATAAAATCGGCATGGGCGCAAGCCCTCTGGTGCTCTTTTGCTTGGGGCAAGTTGGCCGTCGGCGGTCCGA
>JBCCEO010000815.1:0-3713 GCA_039030255.1 Planctomycetota bacterium
AAAGCAAGTTGCCGACCTTTGAGCAATTCTTTTCAGCTACCAACTGGATTTATCTCGGCACGACCATGGCCGTCGTAAAAGTTTTGCACGAGTTCGGTCACGGGCTTAGCTGTAAACGTTATGGCGGAGAGTGCCATGAGATGGGTTTCATGTTCCTGGTGTTTACGCCCTGTTTGTATTGCAATGTGTCCGATTCTTGGATGCTGCCCAATAAATGGAATCGCGTATTCATCGGTGCGGCTGGAATGTACGTCGAACTTATACTTGCATCCATCGCTACTTATTTGTGGTGGTTTAGCGATCCAAGTTCGATGTTTAATTTCCTCTGTCTGTCAGTAATGTTCATCTGTTCCGTTAGCACCGTGGTGTTTAACGGGAATCCGTTGCTACGGTTTGATGGCTATTACATTGTGATGGACATGCTAGAGATTCCTAACCTACGTCAGAAGGCAACGGACATCCTAAAGCGTTGGTTCCAGCAATATTGCCTGGGATTGGAGCTTCAAGAGAATCCGTTTCTGCCTCAGAAGAAACAGTTTTTCTTTGCCTTGTTCACGATCTGTTCGGTGATCTATCGATGGGTTGTCGTGTTCTCCATCATGATGTTCTTGATGAAAGTTCTTGAGCCATATGGCTTGGAAGCTGTGGGACGCACGGTAGCCGTTGTTGGTTTGGCAGGCATGATTTTTCAACCCCTTTGGCAAATCGTTAAGTTTTTCAGAACTCCCGGCAGGGCGAGCAAGATGAAAAGAAAGAACGTCCTTACATCGTTGGCTGTGGTCACCGGATTTATCGTAGTCTTCTGCTTCGTGCCACTCCCATTCCACATCGAATGTGCGGTGGAGATTCAGCCGCAGGCGGCGGCTCATGTGTTTACAGTTGAGCCAGGTCGATTGGTTTCGATTCAGAAGCGACCAGGCGAAAAGGTGGAATCGAATGAGGTCATCGCGGTGCTGCACAGCGATGATTTGAATTACCAGCTAGAAAAAGAGCTCGGTGAATTATTCATTGCTAGAACGAAGTATGAAACAGCACTGACTCAAGGTACCAGCGATTCTCAAGCAAGAGCTCAATTGAAAGCATATGAAGAATCGGTGCTTTCTCAAACTGCGATCGTCAAGAAGATCCAGGAACGGATGGCACTCCTTAGCATTCGATCGCCCATTGCAGGCACGATCATGCCGGTACCCGATAAGGAAGTTCCACCGCAAATGGAGGCTTCGGAGCAACTTCCGTCCTGGAGTGGCAATCCTTTTGACAATGTGAATTCCGAAGCTGTATTTACTGAGTCTGATGAAATATGCATGATCGGTGATCCAAACGAAATGGAAGCAGTCCTGGTCATCGATCAGCACGATATTGACCTTGTTCAGAAACTAATCGAAGAGAAAACTGATGTGGGTGTCGATATGAAACTGGAGTCGTCTCGGATGAGCACGATTACTGGATACATCAGCGATATCGCTCCGCGTGAGATGACGGAAACATCCGAAGCACTTGCCTCGCAGGCTGGAGGAAGTCTCAATACTGAAATGGGACCAGACGGACGATTGCGACCAATTAGCACGTCATACCAAGCACTGGTGCCACTGAAAGATGTAGAAATTCCCTTGCGGCCCGGCTACCGTGGCCACGGAAAAATTTATGTCGGTTGGAAGTCCGCCGGCTGGCGAGTCTATCGATTCCTAGCCAAAACCTTCCGCTTTGATTTGTAACTACGGTTCGACCGCAGGCTGGTTGAGCCATCGGTCATAGTGTTCCCTCAGTGATAGCAAAGAAACGGATTACGCTTCACCTACTATCACTACAAACTGCTGTTTTTCAGCACAAGGAGATTGTCTCATGGCAAATGAAGAAAGCACCGCAGTAGAAGAGCCTGCAGCAGAAGCACCTGCAGCTCCAGCTCCTGCTCAGCCACAAGCGCAGCCTGTTCAAGTTCAAGTTATCGATGACAATGCAGATGCGAACTACGCAAACTTCTGCCGCGTTACCGGTTCTCCCGAAGAGCTGATCGTCGATTTCGGCTTGAACCCACAGCCAGTGGGCGTTCCCAAGGACCCCATTCACGTGAACCAACGTGTTATCATGAACTTCTACACTGCCAAGCGACTACTTGCCGCCCTGCAGATGTCAGTACAGCGTCATGAAGCAGTCTTTGGCGTTCTGGAAACAGATATCCAGAAGCGACTCAAAGTTCAGCAACAAGGCTAGATCTCAGACGCTCGTGTTTCTGACAGCCGGGGTTTACTCTGAAAACTTTGCGAGTTACTCAGCCATTTGACGGACGTTCTACGCGCGTTTGAATTCGACGCGCAAAGAATAGAGTTGGATGAAGACAAAAAAATAGGCCGAGCAACATTGCTCGGCCTGTTTTAGTTTTTCAGTTTATCAAAGCGAGGATCGGAGCTTTGACGCGATTCTGCTACTCGGAGATTTCCGCTAGTGTTTCGTCGGCCAGTAGCATTTCTTGACCGAATAGCGCGGCTACTGCTGCATCTGTAATGACTTCACCTTCCACCGTTTCATAAGTTACAACGACAGTCTCTGCTTCGCAGCAGGAACCGCCATCGCTCTCACAGCAAGAAGCGACCGTTTGGCCTTCTGAGCAGCAACTTCCAGCCGCTACCATAGATTCTCCGCAGCAGCTGCCCGCAGCTTCACTGCAAGAACTTACCAATGCTTCACTGCAGCAGCTATCCGTGCAGCTCTGTTCCGCTTCAGCAGCCGCCAGGGATGCCTGCATACTGCAGCAAGGGCCGTCGCTTTTCTCCGCTTTACCGAAAAGCCCAGGATCGACTCCATAAGTTGCAAATGCGGCTACGCCAAGCATCAAAACGCCAGCAGCAGCAAACCCAAGTACTTTGCCCATCTTCTCTATCTCCGTTTGAGTTTATTGATGTTATTGGAACATCGTTTGAGTGTAATAATTGAAGGTTAAATTGTAGCAGACAGGATAGAGGACATAGCAAGAGCGTTTCCAAAACCTACTTAAATCCCTGGTTTCCTGTAAGCATTCTCACTTTAGCATGTCGAAAGTTCATGCAAAACGAACTTTCGTTGGAGAGCCCTTGGCCAAGGATGATTCTAACGCGGATCCGAAATGCTCTTTCGCAACAACACATTTCTGGTGAGCAGGTTGGTAAGCTACTGATTCGTTGCGTTGAATTTTTGGGCCGGGACTTGAATGCAAAGGAGGACGCGTGCAGGAACCATATTCTGAATATCCGGCTGGTAATTCGCCACCAAACTCCTCGTCCAACTATCCCCAGAACGCACAGTCCCCCGGGTATAACCAGAATCCATACACGTATGACGCGGGCAATTCCTATCCTGTCCAAAGAGGATATTCGGATGGCATGATCCATCACGTCGCGGTACTTGGCGCCTTGATGATCATTCAGGGAGCCGCAGAGTTCTTTCTTGGATTGTACAGCGCGGCTTCGACAATGGTTTTCGTATTGCAATTGGATGAATTGCAAGACTTGCCAAACAAGACGGCGGGAATGACATTCGTCTGGGCCCAAGTTGCTTATGGAGTGATTTGTGCAACGCTGGGTGTACTCGCTATCGTTTCGGGCATCCGAATTTTCTTTTTCAAAAGCTACTGTTTTACTGGGTAGATTTCCGTTTCAATTAACGGCAAAATTTCCATGTAATTTACCGGGTAAATTGCGGCAACATTTGCGGGTCAATTTCCGGCAACAATGGCTTCC
>JBCCEO010000816.1:0-3710 GCA_039030255.1 Planctomycetota bacterium
AAGAATATGCCGTGTCGACAGCGACTCCAATGGAGACAGCTTCTCCATGCCTTAAACGATAATTCGTAACCGCCTCCAATTTATGCGCAACCCAATGTCCGAAGTCCAGTGGACGAGCTTGCCGAAATTCAAATGGATCTCCACCACGAGTGATGTGATCCAGATGTAGCAGCACGGATTGCTTGATTGCATGACTTGCAGGTTCTTTTTCGCGGAGCGATATCTTGTCAGCGTTTGCGCACAGAAATTGGAAGAACTCGGGATCTTTTAGCAATGCTACTTTTACCGCTTCAGAAAAACCGCAGCGAAAATCCCGATCACTTAACCCTTGCAACAAGTACTGATCGTTGATTACCGCCCAAGGGGTTGCGAAGGTTCCTTTCCAATTCTTTTTACCGAACCAATTGACCGCATTCTTAACTCCCACGCCTGAGTCGGCTTGAGAAAGCGTCGTGGTTGGAAGTCGAACCAATCGCAAACCGCGGTGAGCAACTGCCGCGGCGTAGCCGACTGTGTCGAGCACTGCGCCCCCGCCCACCACAACGACGTAACTCCTTCGGTCCAGGTGGTCGTCGTCGAAGGCCTTCAGCAAACCATTCACGATTGCCGGCTCGTTCTTCACGTCTTCGCCGCCCGCAATTGTTCTAACTGGCGACGTAAGTTCCAGGCCGGGAGTGGATTCGATGCGATCAGCTATTTGGGAAAGAAGTTTCTCGTCCCACTTCGCCACCCCATCATCGACCCAAACTTGCAGCCGCGCAGTCTGGTTCACAGAAGCTTCGAAAACATCACGAAGCACCGTGAAGTCGCCGCCAAAACAGTTCTCGGTAAAGCGAAGCCGATGCGTTTGAGGAACGGAAAACTCGACGTCAAATGAGTGACTGTTGCTGCGAGCCAAATACTCGTCTCGGTTCGAGTCAACGTGGGGATTAGATTCCGACATGTGCCCTATGGGTTAGTAAGTAGAGGTGAGTATTAACGAGGGAATGCGACTGAGAGGATGCGACTGGGGGATGCGACTGAGGGGATTGAGGAATCCCAAGGTAAGTTGGATTTTGGATCGAGTTTCCCATCCAAAACTCCACACGTCCTTCCCTACATTCTACCTAGCCCGATACCCCTGGCGAAGCCGCAAAGAAAGAGAAACGCACAGGAATAACGCAGAGACGACCGAAAACTTTGCCCATTTTGGCAGGCATCCATCTTGTTCGCGAATCATGACGGCTTAGAGGCCTTGTCCGATCGATGGCAGCGGATTGTCCGCGGCCGCCGGCGCGGCAACCGCGATCCATTTGGAAATTAAATCGGTATGGGCGCAAGCCCTCCGGTAATCATGGTTCGCGGGGCTCACGATGCGGTTCGACCGGGCGGCTCGAACCGGCACCGCTTCCATTGGTACTCGTTCAAGTACTCGATATCACCAATCCACCGCGTCCGTAGGAATCACGAATGCCGTTTGTCAGCCTGACTTATTCACTTCCCCGACCTCACCCGTCTCGCTTTTTCCCGTCTTATTTCCGACGAACAGCAGAAGGCTAACGTAGCCGGCGGCAAGAAATCCGGTGAATATCAAAAAGCTGTGAAAATAGAGTACTGACCAAACACTCGTTTCGAAGCCACGCATTAATGGCGAGCTCCTAGCGAACAAACTCGACAGAACAATACCATCAATCCAAAAAGCAGAGGTTAGAAATGCGGCCAGGTATCCAATTGCGAATCCTTGTATGGGCCCCAGGTGCATCCGAACCATCACTGCACATATGCTCGCCTGAATAACCAGAATTGCAGCGGAAATGTTGGAAATGTCTGCGAATAAGCCGCGCAGTGTTAGCAGTAGTACCCAGTGAAAGAGCAAAAAGCCCAGCATGCTGGGCAATAAGAATAGCCATGGCCGCATCCACTCGGACGCCGCTAGCCTTAGGAATACTCTCTTCAAAAAGCTGTAGCGATAAGCAAAAAGGATACCGCAAAACGCAAGCAACATGGTGAATATTCCCACACGTTGCATCGTGGAGCCAAGCCTTTCTCCCGTAGAATTTGGTGGGGAACTCGTTGCGAGCACTCCGAAGGATAAAGCTATTGCAAAGCCAAAGACCAAAATGACAAGTGAAGGTTTCAACAATGGACGCTCGGGTACCTCAGCCTCGTGATCTGCAGTAGAAAAGACATCGCCGTTTTCGATGTTGCTATCCTGCAAGTCTTGCCCAGGCACTTTCTCCTCGGAGTCATCGTCCAATGGATGTGGGGTATTCTCGCTCAAGGATCTGGCTCAATGCTACAGCAGGAAATTGGAGGTCTCAGGAGTGAACCATAACATATACTATTCGCAAGAAAATTGTGGTCCTTTCTGATGCATTTTCCTACCCATTTCGCAGTTGGAAGACAGGGAATCTTCGACCGCGTGGGAACCCAAAGCCTTTGTTGTATCAGCCTCCAAGTTGCGAGCGGGTAGGATCGCGTTAGAACCAGAGTTCTTTGCAGACTCCGGGTTCTGGCAGCTTGATTAACAGAGGACCGATGCTTGCGCGGTAGCATCAATCCGGCGCAAAAGGGCTGAGGTCGATGGGTTTTTTCTAATTCCGTTTCGAGTTCTTGATGTTCATTCTTTGCTTTCGGGCTTCTTTGTGCGTCCCGACGCAATTATGAGCTTTAAGGCTTCGAAACGGGAACGCAAGCCGGCTCCGTGGACAAACTGCATGAGGGAACTGAGCAAATCAAAATCTTGCGATGCATCTTGATCCAAATGTGGAAGCCACTTCCCGTGGCGAGTGCAGAGAACTTTTGGACGCGTCATTTCACGCAAGCCCTCGGGGCCACGCGTCATGCCGAAGCCACTTTGGTCGCGACCGCCAAAAGAAACACGCGGGTCGGCCGTCGGCACGATAATATCATTGACTACGACGCAGCCCGCTTCTACTTCGGATGCCAAGTGTTCTGCAAAATTCTGGGGCGCAAAGATGGAGACCCCCAATCCGTAAGGACAGTGGCGGTTGGCTTGAACGGCTTCTTGTATGTCAGAAACAGTCATAATCGAAGTGACCGGCGCAAAAAGATCGCTGCGAACCAAGTCCAAGCGCGGATCGACATTGTTAAGGACAAGCGCCCTCATACGCCCCAATTGCTTAGGATCAGTTCCCTGGTCCTCGGGCAACTTTCCGTGAAGAATTTCTGATCCTGACGTTATGGCTTGTTCTGCCGCCGCGCGGACATTGGCGATAACCGAGCATGGGACGTCGTAGCTGGCTTCCAATTCATTGCCTTGGCACTCGTCGTTCAGCGCTTTTAAGAAAGCATCACGATTTGCGTCCGTCAGAAAGATTCGCCTAGGAGCAATGCACGTTGCGCCTCCGTTGAGGCGGAGTGCAAAATAAACGCAGCGGGCGGCGCGTTCAACGTCAGCTTGGTCAGCAACAAAAACAGCATCACAGCCACTTAGCTCCATCGCGGCTGGTGTAAGTCTTGGACTAAGTTTTTCAAGCACACGACGTCCTGTTTCGGCAGAGCCCGTCAAGAAGACTTTGTCGACTCCGAGCTCAATTGCTTGGGAGGCCGTCTCGATGCTGGAGTCCAATATTTGCACCAAATCGTCCGGAACGCCAGCTTGCATCAAGCAGTTTCGAAAAATCTCCATGACTTCAACGCCACCTGGGGCAGGCTTGACGAGAACCGCATTTCCAGCTGCTATGGCTTGAACGATCTGCACCCCAGGC
>JBCCEO010000817.1:0-3709 GCA_039030255.1 Planctomycetota bacterium
CAGGGAGCGTAAAGGTAATCCGCATTTCTCGATTTCTTTATGGATCGTGTTTGTAAACGAACTTGCATTTCCTAAATTAAGCATGCACTTGGTGATCGCCATATTGTAGCCAGAGGAATTCCATAGCGTGTTTTCGTTCGGAGAAAGCTACTATACTGCCAGCTCTCTGAATTCATCCATCATGATTTTCAATTGGGGCCCAAGCGGGTAGTACAGGTCATGTCTCATCTGAATCGCTTTTGCGTTGCATTCCTTTGCTGTTCTATAATTCTGCTCGGTCTTGTCCAAGCTCAAGAGCAACAGCCTAAATCGCCGCTGTTGTCCTCGTTCGCTCGTTATCAGCAGCAGAAATCTGCTACCAGTTTGGGACTAGAGTGGATTAGTGTTGGACCGCTGGTTAACTCCGCTCGAGTTGAAGCTGTCCAAGTGGATCCTGCGAACCCCGGCACAATCTACTTGGCATTTGGCTCCGGAACTCTTTGGAAGTCCTCAGACAACGGACTGCACTGGGAACCAAAATTCAACGACGTACCGACGCATGGAATCGGCGATTTCGCACTTGCGCCTTCAAATACAAGCGTCATTTATTTGGGCACAGGTGAAAGCCTCAAGAAGCCTCGGAATTTCACCATTCCAGGGACCGGAGTTTATCGCTCCGACGACGCAGGGGAAACATGGCGGCATCTGGGTTTGGACGATTCCCGTCACGTCAGCGAGATTGCAGTTCATCCAACCAATCCAGATATCGCATTGGTTGCTGTGCTTGGGCATTTTTGGAGTGACAATCCGCATCGCGGACTATATCGCACTGAAGATGGCGGTAAGAGTTGGCAGCAAGTACTCTTCGTGGACGATCAAACCGGGGCGAACGACGTGGTTTGGTCTCCGACTGATCCGACCGTAGTTTACACTTCGATGTGGCAGCATAGCCCGGAGGTCAACGGACCTGGAAGCGCGATTTACCGCAGTTCTGATGCTGGCAGAACCTGGCAGAAGTGCACTAAAGGGCTGCCAAGTGGGGCGAAGATCGGAAGAATTGGTCTGGCTGTCTCGCAAACGGATTCGCAGAAAGCTTATGCACTCATCGATCATCGTGGAAAAATTCAGGAGGGGGCGGCGCAGGTATATAAAACTGAGGATGGCGGAGCTAGCTGGGAAAAAACACATCAGCAAAAGCTTAAGTTCTTATCGCGAATCGGTTGGTACTTTGCAGATATCTATGTCAATCCAAAAGATGATGAAGAGATATTTGCACTGGGCGTTCGAGTAGCACATAGCAAGGACGGCGGGAAGACTTTCGAATACTTGTCTGGCGATATTAGCCATTTGGTGCCCAGTGAGTCGAAGGGCTTACACTTAGATCATTGTGAGATGTGGATTCACCCTGAAAATCCAAATCATCTGGCTCTCGGGAACGATGGCGGTTTTTACCAGAGTTTCAACAAAGGGAGATCGTGGCTGCACCACAACAACATTCCCACGGGCGAGTTTTACGATATCGAACTTGATGATGCCGAGCCTTATCGGATCTACGCGGGTGCCCAAGATGATTCAACGGTTTTCGGAACTGCGCAGGAAATTGGACGAAGCCGTACAACGGGCTGGAATTATCTTTGGATTGATCCTTGGAACGGAGGAGATGGATGTATCACTCTCATAGATTCGGAGGATCCGAACACGGTCTACTTTAGTGCCCAAGAAGGTGCTTTTCGACGCAAGGATATGAGCAAGAACAAGTCAGTCGGAATTTCAGCAAAGCTTCCTGAAGGGCACACTGGCGAATTGCAGTTTAACTTCGTGGGCCCAATGACCTTGTCACCACACGACTCGAAGACCCTCTATTTGGCGGGCAATTATATTTTCCGAAGTCGCAATCGTGGCGACGACTGGGAACTCATCAGCGACAATATCGGGGCATCAGACGACGAGGAGAGAGTTGCAGCGGGAGCAGGTGCGATCGCGGAGTCTCCTCTGAGCCGTGGTTTGCTGTATGTCGGCACAGATAAAGGCCAAATGTTGATTAGCGAAGATGAAGGCAAGTCATGGGTGAATCGCTCAGAGGGATTGCCGATTGCATATATTCGCAGCATCATTCCCTCGCAATATGAGCCGGATTGCGTTTATATAACGATGAGCGGATTGAATTACGATGACTTTGGGACCTATGTTTTCCGTTCTTACGATCGCGGCCGAACTTGGGAGGCTATTCACGCAAACTTAGAGCAGGAGCCGGCAAATACCATCTGCGAATCGCCTTTCGATTCGGATTCTCTGTTTCTGGGCACTTTTCGCGGTGTTTACTTCTCAACTGATCGTGGTGAGAGCTGGGAGCTAATGGGACGTAACTTGCCAGCGTGCAGCGTTAGTGAAATCCTGGTGCAGAAACGCACAAAAGATCTGGTCGTGTCGACTCACGGTCGCGGCATTTACAAAGTGAATTTGCATCCGCTGCAGAGACTGATAAAGAAAACGGACCAACTACCGGAGCTTTTCGAAATCCCAACGTCGACTAGGCCTTACCTGAGCGATACGCGACCCGGCGACAACTTCCAACCCTTTGAGAAAGTAGTTCTCAGCTACTGGATTCCTAAATCTGGCACATCAGAACTGCTTGTTCGTGACAAGGCTGAGAACGTTGTCTGCTCGATTCAAATTGAGAGCAAGGCAGGGCTAAATCAACATCGTTGGGATCTCGTGACCGGTTCAGAGGAAAGCCCAGAACCCTACTTTATCGAGTACAAGAAACACTTGAAGCCCGGCAGCTATTCCGTGCAACTCAATTTCGACGGAGTCACCAGCAAGCCTCAAACGCTCGAAGTCCTCGATCCCAACTAGCCCCAAGAACTGGGGAATAGAAACCTGTAGCGCTGGAGTACAGGCTTTAGCCGATTCCCAAGCGCCCTCTGCTTGCAGAGCATTATGCACTGCCCCACCGGCTCGAATTTCTAACCACCTCCCAGCAGTGCGGTCACTTCGCCCTAACCTTCAATCCACTTCATGCTCGTCATCCACTGGATCAGTCGTTCGGGCCAAGTGCCGATGTAGGAGCCAGGAACGGGGCGACTTCCGTATCCATGTCCGCCATTGCGATAAACGTGCAGCTCGGAATTGATTCCCAACTTCTTGAGACCAGCATAGAAGTAGACCGCACCGAGCGAGGAAGACCGATCGTCGTCGGTGTGTACCAGAAAACAAGGAGGAACATCTACGTGCACCTTGATCCCATCGATTAACGCATCGCTTTTTGCATCGTAGATATTCCAGGGGTAGATCAGAACGCCGAAATTGGGGGCATGGCTGGCATCGTCGATTTCGTCCTGTTTTCGATACGTTTTTGATCTTCCACAAAGTAGCCGTGCGGCGACTTGTCCTCCAGCCGAGTATCCGACCAACCCAATTTTCTTTGGATCAAGATTGAATTCTTCAGCGCGTGAGCGAATGACACTCATCGCTCTTTCAGCATCCTGAAGCGCACGTGGCCAACCCTTTTGCAACCATGGTAACCCCAACACAAGCTCAAATGACAAGTCAAGAACTTATGCCAATATATGCCCCCGCCGTGGACCGACCTGTATTATGCCTGACGTTGCACCTTCACTTTTGATGACGGTGTCGTTCCCCAAACGTACCAACACTTACTGCGCCGGATCCACCTTCCACCCAAGTTTGGTACAAAGTTTTCTCGCCATAAAATTAAACGTAGCCCCAC
>JBCCEO010000818.1:0-3682 GCA_039030255.1 Planctomycetota bacterium
ACAAACCAACGAGAAGCGAAATGATTGCGGTCACGACAAGCAACTCAATCAAGGTAAAGCCCCGATTGCAACGGAAACGAATCTGATGGAGTGATTTTGTCTCAAGAAAATCCATGAAGAATCACCAAAGTGCGTTCAATAGATAGCACTGTGTTAACAGCTTTTAGCTTGAGGATCTGTCAGGAATTCCACAGAATACTTCTAGCATGCAAGAAAGATGTCCTGCTAAGACATTAGCCTCTAGTGAACGCAGATCAATTTACAGTCCGATACGAAGCGGCATATCCGAAGTTGTCGGTAATCGCGAAGGCGATTGCATTGCGTCCAAGCGATGCTGACGATTTGCTTCAGGCATCAATTGTCATTGCACTTCAGAAGTCTGTGGCAATTGAAACGGATGCTGATTTCTGTCGTTGGATGAGTGCGATACTTCGAAATGTTGCCGCCAATTACAGGCGAAAAATTTTTCGGCACAAAGAGCTTACGAGTCAATTCGATTTTGGTTCATTGAAATCAGAATTTCGCTTTGGCGCAAACGAGATCGACTTCAATCGGCAAACACAGAGCCTGGAAGGACTACAAGATGCTTTTGACGACCAATTATTAATGGCACTTGGTGAACTTGCGGAAGTCAATCGGATTTGTCTTCTATTGCGCTGTGTATTAGATTTGAGTTACAAGGAGATTTCTGAGCTCTTAGGAATTCCTGAGGGTACTGTGGCCAGCAATGTTTCGAGGGCAAAGGAAATGTTGCGCTCCATCCTATCGCAAAGTACTGGGACTGGAGAATGAGGCATGAGTAAAGAAATGAACGATTCCGAGAACGATTCTTTGCATGTGCGAATAGACGAAAGCCTGCGCCGGCAGTTTGCGCCAGGAGCTGTGCCCGACTCTCACAAAGAACTGGCAGAACGGATTTCGGGGGACTCGCCCCCCGCTCGCAAGCAGGAGCCTGCCAAGCCTGCTAATGAGTTGTCTCGGTTATTACTTTTCGCAACGGCAGCTACTTTGGTGATCGCTGCTTCCCTCTACATGGCGGGCCGCTCGCTGATTCCCGGTCGACTGAATGTGCCATCCTTCGAACAGAGTTCGCTGAAGGAATTGTACTTGGCCTCAGTTGATCAAGGGTTTACACCTTACTATGACTGCAGCGATCCAGACAGATTTCGTGCGACGTTTCAGCACCGTCAATCTGTGCCTTTGCGGCTTGAAAATCTTCCGGATTCTCAGGCGATGTTGGGACTCTCCTATCCGGGGGGCATTTCACGCGACACGACTGCGATCCTGTTCCGAATGCATGGCAAACCGGTTATCGTCTACGTAGATCGCAAGGATATTCCGTACAAAGCTGATGATAGCTCGGAGCATGAGGGATTGAATGTATTCCAGGGCACAAAGGGAGATCTCGCCTTCTTTGAAGTGACGCCCTTGGATGAACCCTACTTTCTAGACTATCTCAAAATCGACTAGCTAAGAACTCTTCAAATAGTCTTTGCCCGAGCAACATTTGGGCTGCTCTCAGACTTTTTTCAAACTTCTTGCATAAATATGCAAGGCCTAGTGACGCTGGTGACATTGGATGGAAACCGCTGAGTGATTCAGGCTGAGTGACTCGACAATGTGGTGGCTCCCCAATCGAAGAGTGAAGAAAGGCTAGAGATTCATCAATGAGAATTTATTCAAAGAAACTGAGGACCGGATTCCTGACTGCATGTTGCATATGCCTCTGTCTAATTGCAACAAGCGCTAGGGCAGAGATTTCGTTAAGTTCATTTGACGAGTTTGATACGAGCACTGAGGGTTGGCAGAAAGGAAATAATATTCCGGCCAATTACGACACAATCTGGACTGCGAATAACAGCTGGAATGGAAACCCAGGTTACTTGATTAGCCGATCGAGTGGGTCCGGAGGTGCCGGTGGAAGGCAATTAATGTGGACGAACGAAAGCGATTGGACCGGCAACTACCTAGGAGCTGGCGTGGGAAGTGTTCAGTTTTGGGTAGATAATCGATCTGGAATCGGATCCGATATTCCGCTTCGAATAGCTCTTAATGGTCCAGGAGGTTGGTTTGCGTCAGACGCGAAGATTACCAGTGACACCGTCTCGGGAAATGAATGGGGCGTACTGAGCTTTGATCTGAATCCGACCGAATTTACCTGGATAGCGGGTGGAACGAATGACTTCAACGCAACCCTTAGCGACGTCAATATTTTGGAGGTCCTGGCAGCTCAAAACACTCCCACACTAGGGGGCGGTGGCGTGCTACGCGGAGACTTAATCGCATCTGACTTGCGTTTTGACAGCTTCTCCGTTGGTGCTTCAGTACCGGAACCGACATCTGTATCGCTCGCCTGCCTTAGTGCGTTAGGGATCGCATTTCGCAGAAAGAGAAACTCGTAGATGCACCAAAGTTCTCCAACTCTCGAAGCTGTATTATTCGGCAAGTATCTTCGCTCGAAGATTCTCACCGCAGCTTGGGGCAGAGGCTTGTAATTATTCCTTGCAGCTTCGAGATTGGAGAGTTTGTTAGATCAAACTATTCCGAATGATTTTTGGCGATGAGAACACTGAGTAATTATTGTTGGACCCATTGGTAGGTTTTGCTATCGCTTTTTTCGTCATCAAATTCCATGATCTGTGTGGTTGCTAGCTGGACGCTTGCGACTTTCTCGTAATCGGAGAGCCAATCGGTTCGCAGGCCATAGGACATCTGAGGTCCCCGGCCACGATAGCTGATTGCGATGACAAGGCCGGTGTCCTGATCGATGGTCAGGATGTTGGAGCAGCCGTCAAACTCCGTCAGTAATCGTTGCCTGCCCAGATTGTCTCGCGAAATTGCGGCTACGCGAAAATCGTCACGCTGCATGGCTTTCAAGATTACAACCAGTTGTCGGTTTCGGATCCTGGTGGCTTCTCGCTGGGCAGCGCCGAACATTGGCCGTCGTTGTTCAGCCATTCCTTTGCGTTGACGCGTAGCGAAGTAACGGTCGCTTGGTGTCATAGTTTGGATGTAAACAAGGTCATTCCAGGAATCCCAAGTGGAAAATGTTGACTTGCCGAAATCAAAAGTCCATTTTTCGAGGTGGTCGTAGGTTGCCGTTCCTGCCTTAACTTGTTCCTGAAACAGTCGGCTGATGACATTAAGTTCTCGGATCGCGTCGGCACCTCCATGAGCTTCAATTACGGATGCGAAAGCTTGTTTCCCTTCATCGATTTCTTTGGAGGAGAACTCGCGGGCTGTGTCATCTACTTCCAGATACTGCTCTGGATTTTTTATGAACGTTTTGCGGCAGGCTTCGGAGGCAAAAACATAGAGTTTGCTATCGTGCAGGTGCCACAAATTACCCAGGCCGCGTCCGCTCATTGAGCCCATGCGACCACAGCCTCCGTCCATCTGAACCGCGAACATTAGCGGAGCTTGCTCAAAGACGTCTTTGTTCTCGTTGCTTTGAAAGAAGTAGCGGTAGCCTTGATAATCGGCGGTAATGGTTGGAAGCCCTGGCACTGTCTTGCCGTTTTGAAGGGAAACAACATCGATTTTTAGGTGCCAATCCTCTGGGATTTCAGATTCCGTCTTGGAAGACAAAGGTTGGGGCAGTGCAGTTACTTTGAAGTTAGAAAACGTGGCATGGGCGTTCACGACTCGAAGCCCTACGGAACCTTTGGAAAAGCTCTTATCC
>JBCCEO010000819.1:0-3672 GCA_039030255.1 Planctomycetota bacterium
AGGACACTTCAACCGTCGTCAGATTCGTTTCCTCGTGCACTCAAGGCCGCACTGATGGCTGCAGAGGCCGGACTCGAAGTGTCACAGAACATTCACAAAATATCAAACTACCTTGCCGGACGGTTAATAAACGGGATCCGAGGCCGCGAGGATACGATTGAAATTTGTGAAACAATGCTCGGTTCGATTTCCTTGCCTCCCGGATTGGCTCAGAGGCTTGAGGATGAGGCGGCGCGACATGAATTCAATCTGGGAAATGAATTCGCATGCATCAAACGCCTTGAACGCGTATTGGCTGACAATCACTACAGAGAATACCACGAGCGGTTTAGGAGAACACTCGATTACCTAAAGCAGCCTCCGATGGACGACGAACCAAGCGATCAACCGAAGTCGCGGTAGCCGGGCGATTTCGCAATGGACAATCAACTCCAGCTACTCGGTTATCGCGGTCGTTTCAGCCGTGCAGAACAATGGATTGCACCGGCTCTCGGCTGCGCCGGTTAACAATCAATACCAAACGTCCGAGACGATTAGTCGGGCAGTTATCCGCCTTAATCCATGAGTGAACTCGATAAGATCGCGAAGCGGTATTACGAAATCGCAGAAGCGTTGAATGCTACAAAACAGTCGCGACAATTTCGCATTGCTCCTTCGTATGACGGATCAAGACATAGCGAATATGACGGGCTTACATTCAAGCTCATCACATCGGAACGAGGTGAATTTACTGATGCACAATCAACCGAAAACCCGAATGAACTGCTTTTTTGGCTTGTCCGTGACCTGACTGCTGCTATGGCGCTTGAATACGAGCTAGCGAATCGCCCAAACGGGTTCGATGGCGATACTCGAAGGACATGGTTTGCAAAACACGTTGAGTTACTACGGCAGATAGATAATACTTGGGCTGAGAGACAGCAAGCAGAATATAATAAGATTCTACCTGACACAGAAGGCGAAGCATGGCAAACGGATGCACACGACACGCGGCTTGCATTCGTGTATTTTGAAGCAATGATTGGACTACAAGCGGGGCTTGATGAGACGGTCGCAGCGTGGTGGAAGGCAAAAGGGATCGACGATGAACTGAAGTGTATCTCCTTCTTCAAGCAATTCCGTCAGTGGGCTCAAGAAGGGTAAGAACCGCCTGCGGCTCGCCGTTAAACGATTCTATGATGCAGGGTAGTTTAGAGGCCGTGCTGACGCGGCGGATTGGTTGGGGCCGAAAGTCTTGACGACGTCCGCTACGATGCGCTAGTGCAGAGCCGCAGATTGAATGCTTTGTGCCGACATTCCGAATTTCTCTTCGTGTCCTTCGTGGTTCCAAATCTAGAAGTGGATAGTCGCCGAGGGCAGTGCCTCAGAGGGCGTTTCAGGGGGCATTGCCGCCCGAAACGTAAAGTGCCCCCGATTCAGAATTCCTAGATTCATATGCCAGATTATGGGGGCTCGTTTCCAGCCGTTCCTACGCGGCTTTTTGCTCGTTCACGCTCACGACACCACGTGCTCTCGTCCATGGTAACATCCTGGCGCAACTTCGTGGCTGGATGAATAACTTAGCCTACCCCACCAAGTCTCTCAAACACGTCGAAGCACTAGAATACTCTGCTCGAATTCGCTAGACTAACTTCCACGGTCAGCCGCTCTAGGCGCCGCTTTAGGCCGGCTTCCAACGCCAAGTCTATCCCGAAACATCCTTTCGCAGTTTAGATTCCGATACGTTAGGTAGAACTAAGATGACTCCAGCTTGGTACATGAAATTCCATGAGGGGCAGGACATCAATTCGTTAGACCGGGTTGGCGGGTTGCCGACGCACTTGCTTGAGGAATGGCCAACTCTCGACGGCGAACCCATGGTGTTCATCGCGCAGTTTTCTTGTCACGCGGAGCGTTTGCCATTTTCAGACACACTCGCGATTCAGATCTACCAAGAAGATCCAGACAATGGCTGCTCGGAGCCATATATTTACCGCATGCCTCTGGATGCTCCCAAGAATGCTGGTGGGATTGGGCACGCATACGAAGGACCAGTACCACACGCAATTACATGGGAATATAGAGAAGACCCTGAAGCATTTGATTTTGACGCTGATGACTGGGAACGGCAATTCGAATCGAAGCCTTGGGGCTGCCCAACTTTCCCGGACATTCTAGAAAACGGCCAACGGTTTTTCATGCATCTCAATGAGGAACCAGCAGGACTCAATTTTGGTGGAGACGAACTACTTCTTGCGATCGATTCTGACGAGAATGTGATTTGGACTGGCGCTTAGTCTGAATAACCAAGGAACCCACCCAAGTCGCGTTGGTCGTTCCGCTCTGCAATATGATACAACTCACGCGAGCAGGTAATTGCAACGACTCAAGCGGGCGCTGGGATTTGTTATAATGGGACTTACGTTTGCCGTGAACAACAGTGCCGTTGGCTGGAACGGCCCAATTTTTTCGTTCGGAAGACTCGCCAGCAATAACACTGGATTGTACCTAACTTTGGTTACGCGGATTCGGGCATCAAAATAACCCAAGCGCCGGGCGGGTAAATCGGGCCTTTATGTCTCGTAGGGCTTGCTCGATGTTTGAAATCAAGAAACCTCCTTCCACGCTTGAATCGATCGACCCTTCTTGTTCTGTTTTTTTGGCTGGCTCGATTGAGAAGGGTCACGCGGAAGATTGGCAATCCGTCGTCACGCATTCCCTAAGTGATCTTGACCTGACAATCCTGAATCCACGGCGGGACGAATGGGATGCTACGTGGGAACAGTCGATTCACAACGCGAGATTTCGTGTGCAGGTGGAATGGGAACTCGATGCTCAGGAACGCGCCGGATTGATCGCAATGTATTTTGCGCCCTCAACGCGAGCACCTACAACCTTGCTAGAACTTGGCCTGTTTGCACGCAGCGGAAAGACGATAGTTTGTTGTCCTGACGGATACTGGAGGAAGGGCAACGTAGAGATTGTTTGCAGAAAATTCGGCGTTCCGTTGGTGGAAACATTGGACGAATTTGTTGGGCTTGTTCGGTCTCGAATTGAGGCAAAAAACGGGTAAGGACCGTCTTCTATTGAAAAGTCCAGGGACATGGGTAACACATGTGGGGACATAGGTAACACTTTGAGTCTATGAAACCGGATAATCGGTGGCATTGCATCTCAGATACGATTGAACCCGACCCCGGTTACGCCGATTGGAAATACAAACACATACGCCCGAAGCGCATGCTAAATTGCTTACCGCCAATCTGTAAACGGGGGCCCGCTCTTGCGTTGTAATGCTGGGGTTGGCCAATAGAGGGATAGGCAATCGAAAGAACTGGGGCGATTGCGGGGGGAACCCCCGATTTTCGGTTTGGCATTCGTGGACCTCCTGAGATTTCAATGCTAGCTGGCACCAGTCGGCCAGTTCTAGTCACTTCACTTGAAATCCAATGTAAGTCCGTTGCTTGATCTGACGCAATTCGAATGAACTGTATCATCCTGAATATGCCGTAAGGATCGCATAGCCGAGCAAATCGATGTCGAAGAACGAAGCTTGCAGAGTTAACTTGCTCTCCATCCACAACTTACGATGATCGTAATTCTTCTTGCTGACGGGATTATCGCCCCGCAAAAAGCATCTTCGAACCGAACGGTTCATCACATGAACACAAGCAACCTCATCCGGTGAGAACA
>JBCCEO010000820.1:0-3668 GCA_039030255.1 Planctomycetota bacterium
ATGGACGCCGTTCTGCAGGTTACTGATCCTCAAGGAAATGTATTGGCGCAGTCTGATGACGAACGTGGTATCGATCCACAGCTAATCTTTACAGCCCCAAATGCTGACGAGTACTTGATTCGCATTTTCGCTTTCCCGCAGACTCCCAACAGCACCATCGGCTTTGCAGGTGGAAAATCCTACGTTTACGTGCTGCGGCTCGCAACCGTCGCGGTAACAGACCACGGCCTCCCGTTAGCTGCAGACAATTCTCTAAGCAATGCGATGTGCTTCGGAACAAGCGGGCCCCGTGAGGCCCGCATACTCCCCAGTACGGAGGTCAGTCCACCGATCCTCCTTGACGATGCTCCCGGTTGGCAATGGCTGACGCCTCTAACAGCGGCTGAACCATTCAGTTACGGCACCGATGCAAGCATCGACAAAATGCATGGCACGCCACCAACGGTACTTAGCGGCCACATCAGCAAGGATCGAGAAGTTGATCGCTTTGTAATCGAACTAGACGAAGCCAAAAAATACACAATTCAGGCACGGAGCCGCGAATTCGGCTTTGTGCTAGATCCAACCGTACGAATTCTATCGATCGACTCTGGCGAGCAATTAGCTGAGGGCAAAGATATTGCACGCACGAACTACGACTCAAGCGTTGATTTCAAGCCGAAAGAGAGCGGGCAATACGCCTTAGAAATCTCCGATGCAGTCGACTCCTTCGGCCTGCGTCATGCCTATTCAATCACTGTTCGGGAAGCTGCAGCAGAAGTAAAACTTGGCCTGGTAGTTGAACAACTTTCGATCGCCCAGGGAAGCGAAAGCGAAGTCGCGGTGACAGTTTCGCGAAGAAATGGCTTTGATAAAGTATTGCAGATCGCGGTTGAAGGATTGCCTGCCGGGCTGCAGTCGCCTCCTCTCGAATCGGCGAACAAAGGAGATTCTAGTAAAGCAGTGAAACTCAAAATTCAGGCGGCCGGAGATTGTCAACCCTTTCAGGGATGGATTCAGATTGTAGGTCGCGACACGTCCGATAAAAATCAGGCCTATCTAGCTACTTACCCTTTACGTCCCTCGGTTCCACTTGCTCGAGTTTGGCTGACTGTTGCACCCAAGTAGGCGACCGAAATCGCATTGTCATTGCTCGTCCCTTTGGACTTGGGTTGTGGATTCCAACTCGACGACCCGATGATCGCTGGCCGAACGTAGGCAAGCATCCGTAACTCGCGCGATTTCTGCTGCTGCCTTTGCATCGAGAATCAATTCGCCCCCGTCCTCGATCGCAGTGACAAAGTTTTCAAGTAGCAAATAATCGTTCTCATTGTAAACTCGAATATCTGGATACTCCTCCTTGGGTTGGCCCCGATAATACAATGAGACTTCCGGCGCGGACTCCTGAATGACTAAGGCGCCAGTAGATCCGACAAGATGAACTTTAATCTCGCCCAGATTGGGATGACCTGCGGCCCCAATTCTTCCTAAGCAGATCGAGCCGAGCACTCCGCCTTGCATTTCGAGCGTCACGCTGGCAAGGTCATCTACCTTATTGTCCGCGTGAGCCTGGTGGAAGTGTGTTGTAGCCCGAGCAAACACACGCTCGACACATCTGCCACCAGTGAAGCGATGGATGAAAGCGAGTGGATAGAGTCCTTCATTCTGCAACTCGCCCATGGGAACGTTACCGACAGCCCCATCGCTTCCATCTACATGAGCTTCGATTTGTCTTTCCAGCCAATCGATGGGCCCATCCGCCGCTGTTCGGCTACCAAGTCGTGGGCCCGCATCCTTTGCAAAATAGAAATCACAATGCACGGATTGAAGTTCACCGATTTCGCCCTCTTGAACTTGCTGCATAGCATGTTGAATCGAAGGGAAACAATTGCGATTCCAGACCAGACATTTCAGCTCAGGGCGATTTGCCAGGCATTGAACCAACCGCTCGCACTCTTGTAGGGAGTTGGAAAGGGGTTTATCCACGATGACGTGCAAACCTGCGGATAGGGCTTGAATTGCCAAATCGCAATGGCGCTCTGTCTGTGACGTGACAATCGCGACGTCGGGTCGAGCCGCAGTGATAGCCTCTGTAATCCCTTTGTAATATGCAACGCCCGCCTGCAAGGCGAATTCTTCGTTACGCGCATCGACCCATTCAGGTTGTTCTGTTTCATCAGCAACACCTACAATTTCAAATCGACGATGGTCTTGGACCGCCTTGGCGATATAGTCGTGTTTTACGGCGCTAAGGATCAAAGCGCGAAATCGAATTTCATCCGACACGATGCACAATCCTTTCACCGCGTTTTAATGAGTTCGAGACACGCGAAGCCAACTCCTTGGCTTGAATAACACTCCGCCAATTCTTCTCGTGCCTGAGCTTTGCCGTCTCGGGCGATTCCGTTCGCCAAGCGAAAAAGTCCTGAAGCATTGCTGCACTTTGTGACAGCTCTTCTCCGCGCACAGTTGACGCAGCCAGAGTCTGACCGGGCTGCCGAGGAACCGTCAGATTCGAGTTCTTGTGATCGTCGTAATAAACAGCACCGTTAGAGCAAATCAGCGAAAACGATCGGTAGCTATAGGCGGGGAGATTGGCAGAAAAAACGAGCATCGCCATTCCGCCGCCGGGGAACCCCAAATGAAACTGAAGCGTAGAACTGTTTTTGGTCGCGTAGGCGAACTCAGCAACCTCAGAGAACAAACACATTGCAAGTTCAATTTTTCGCGCCCAAGCAGGAAGCAGGTAATAGCCAGCACCCCAGTGGTGTAAGCGAAGCAATCCTGGCAGGCCAAGTTTTTGCGATTCCAAAGCCTTTCGCGCGGCCCATGCCGATGCATCATATCGATCCATCAACGCTGGCAGAATAAGTGGACATTGTTGCAGTTCCAACAACTCTTCGTCGCTGCACCAAAAGGGTTCGAGCAGTAATACTTGCCGACCTTTTTCAGCATAACTCAACGCCAAATTTGCTCCGGCCGTAACACACACGCTGGCCTCCTCTGAGGCTTTTGACTCCGCATAGACAGCACAGCGTCGCAAGGCCGCCCGTAGCTGCGGATGTTCACGGTTCGGATCATTCAAAAATGTGAGAATCCTTTCTCGCATCAGGGGAATGCAATAATTATTGAAATCATCAACAACGATACGGAATGCGGTCAATTTCGCTCAGGCCGCCACAATGCCAAAGTATAGCAATATCCATTGCACCGGATGCCTATGCACTTGCCCTCAAACCTACCGCTACAATTACTTGGGTCTCGCCAATCAGAGAACCAATTGGGTAAGATAATGAACTTGCGGCCCTCACCCTTGGAAATGCAAGGCGCTTGAGGCCCCTTCAACTGAGCATTCCGGAATTGGCGTTACTGCCTCCGCCGGGTTCACTCAGCACCTCAGATAAAACAGGATGAAACGATGTCCCCAAAGCTCAATATCCTTGTATTCCTGTCCGCGTTGATTTTTGCCATCACCCCACTCACGGCCCAGGAATCAAGAAAGATGTCCAACCCTTTGTTGCAACGATGGACTGGTCCCTACGGAGGAGTTCCACCTTGGAATCTCGTTAGTCCCAACGATTTCGTTTCAGCCTTCGAGAATGCGATTGCAGAAAACAACGAAGAAATCGCTGCGATCGTCGAAAATGCCGAGCCAGCCAACTTTGCGAATACAGTTATCGCTTTGGAGC
>JBCCEO010000821.1:0-3654 GCA_039030255.1 Planctomycetota bacterium
TGTAGTTCAAACCGCTTTCTGTACTCAGAGGCGGTGTCGTAAAAACGTTCCGTTAGCTGCCGCAGGTATATGAACAGCAAGCCGAAAATCGCATTCTCTATTCGCGGACTCCTGCTTTTTACCGTGTTCGTCGCAGTCCTTGTCTCGGTAGGCGTGCTTTTTTTCCATCGCGAACCTCGACCATATAGAGACTTGGACTGGTTTACTAATTCACAGGATCTGCGCGGTTGGAGTATTGAAATCGAACCGGACCTTCCCGGACCCTTTCGGGCTGCCGGCGACGATTGGTCTGGTGCAATGCCCTTTCAGTTCAATTCGGGGCATCCCGCGAAAGGCTGGGTGGAATCTAGCGGTGCCAGACGCAAATACAATTATCCAGGACGCGTTGGTGTGTCCTATCTTGTGTTTTTACTCGAAACCATTGATGATGCTCCAACCTACCTAATCCTCTCTAAACGCGACGACAACTCCACTTCAAGCGGCGGCTAACATGGTTTTTACGCTAGGCCTTCGGCACACGGATGCCGTGAAATGATGGCAAAGGTCGCCCGGGAATTCGCGCAGATGATTGGGGGTGTTTTCTCCGAATATCACGCTAACTCGTAACGCACCGGTCCGATTAAATGGTTTCTACGCAAGGCCTCCGTCACACCTTGGCCTTTTGTCAACGGGCCATGGCGTTGGTACAATCTTTGGTAGTTCAGGCATCGCTCGCTTCGTTTAGGGCGGTGTCGTAAGTCCGTTGTGTGCGACAGGCTGTGATTACGTTCCCCAAACTCGCGCCTGATTCGGTCGTCTTCCCGATTGTTGATCGTTGGATTGACGCGGTCGCTGCCTCCGACTACTCAACCGCCGCTGACTTTCTTTACAACGCTGCGGACTGGACACTCGACCGTCTTTCCTCTGCCATCGTACCAATCGCACCTGATCCTACATTTGAACCGTGGGCTGGCGAGCAATTTGCTATTACACCCGTATTTAGTGCGAAGGTCGGCGAGCGTTTCAACGTTCCCGAATTGAATGAACCTGCACCGCTGATGTCGTTTTGGTTGCTCAACGCGAATCCAAAACTAGCGGTCGACTATCCGCATTGCATTGGTGATGTCCTTTATCCGCTTCCAATCAACGGCTACTGGTCGGACATTTCTGCATCATTCCACCTACGCGAAGTCTCACCCAACTCGGTTGCGCTACTCTTGCACGATTTCTGTGTAATCAGAGACTAACGGCGATTCACTGGCACACAACATGGTTTTTACGCTAGGCCTGCGCCACACCTTCGCTTGTTGTTCAAGACTCGCTGAGGTGGTAAACTCTTCCTTAGTTTAAGCCGTTTCCTGATGTCAGGGCGGTGTCGTAAAAACCTTGCGCTGGCCGCCGCCCGCTTCGCGGGCGACCGCGGCGGCCAGTTCCCCGGATGTAAATTTCCGCTCGCGGTCAGCTGCCAGCATCGGATGTACGGTAAGCCCTTCGGGACAACCTTCTTTTGTCGCACATCCGGGGAATTGTGTGCCAATAGTCTAATGGCCTTTCTCGACCTGATTGACAACCACGACTTGGTCACTGCCGTTTACGGATCGTGGCCCGATTTTGGTGGTGCTTACGTGGTATCCGCATCACTCTTTCCGCACTCGGATCGCTTCCCCGGTGAAGAGCCTCGCCAATTCGACCTTGTGCTGCATTGGTGGCTTGGCGCGCCTGACTTCTACCCCGACGCCCCAATACAGTACGATACAGCGGAACTTCACCGTCTGCTTCATTTCGTTTTCTTCCTTCCCGAGGAACTGCGCGTTCGCACATTTTTTTGCAGTAATGCCTCAATTGACGCGTTGCAGTTCACAACACGCGGAGAGCAGTTGGACGTGGAATGTTCGGGCGGCTTTGAGCTGAAACTCGAATCCTTACGTGCGCGTGTTTTGACTGTCACTGAGTGTGACGCTTATGGCGACGCAATTGGCACATAACATGGTTTTACGGTAGGGCCTTCTTAATAAATCGAGGGCAGGGTGAATTTTCTTTTTTGTTTAGTGTTCGCGCAGCGGTGGTGGTGATTTTTGAGACGGTCAAAAATCGGTGCGCTGCGGATCGTGGTGTTTGGGGCTTGCGGAGGTTCTGGTGCGAGTGCGTTCGAGCTGCAGGCAGCGCGAGCTGCATAGGATCAAGCTGCGATGACTTCAACCTTTTTTACTCGGATGTACGGATGCGGTGCGGCATTATTTGAAGGAATACCGTGACTCGACGCGCATCATCAAATCGGCTTCATGGAAGATTGCTCGCAACACTGTGCTCGGGGATGCTTCGATACGACGGCGGAATCTCACCTTGTGTGGATTCTCGGCCCCTAACCGAAGGTCATCCCCAAGCGTGCAGTGCCTTATAGCTAGATGCACACTCTGTTTGCTCCTTTGTTGAGCTGTCGGTGTTCAAGAACTGTTCGCGGTTTCGGCTAGGGAGTGATCCGCTCAGAATGGCCCTTAGGATTATGGCGTTTGCGGTTCTCTGGTTTATCCAGTGGTCGGCCTGGGAACACGTTGCTGTACTGGGAGCTTTCGTTGTGCTGGTAAACGTACCACAGCGATTTCCAAAGTTTACGCATCATGGCTTCAAGGCCTTTCATCGAGCGGTGTTCGCTAGTTGCGGGCGAATGGACACTGCCGATTCTGCGGAAGCTGTTGTACCATTGCTTCAATTCTGGGCGTTGCACTGCCCGCAGTGAACAGTAATAGAGAATCTTTCTGGCGATGCTCGGACCACGCTTGGTGATTGCGAGTCTGCCTTGATGCTTTCCGCTGCTGTGTCCTTTCAAGTTTAGCCCCAAGGCTTTTAGAAACGCGGTACTGCTGCTGTACTGCCGCGGATCACCTACGCTGGCGATTGGTGCGCAGAGCGTCGGACCGCCTACGGCATCGAAGTGAGGAGCTATCGCCGCGCGCTGTTTCGCTAACGACTGCAGTGACTTTGTACTGCTATGGCATAGCGCCATCGCGCGTTCCGCTTCGGCAACAACTCCTTCATACACGCTTGCTCAGCTGCGTTCATCGGAAGACCAGTTGTCTCTTTCGCGGATTGGATGATTGCCGCGATCTTGTTGTGACGCAGTAAGCCACCCCCCAGTTTCTTAAGTATCCGCCGTAGGTCCTGCAAACCAACCCCGCTCCAGATTCAGCCCACAGCACCGCTGCGCGCCACCGGCAAAATGCTTCATCATTGGAGTGCAATCTAGTGACAAAACGCGTCGATTTACATCCCAGTTGCAGGGCAATGCATATTCGACTTACAATGAAAAGACTTCTCTTCATGACCTGTTGTCATTGAAAACCACAAGAAGCCCATTCCGAGCTTGCCCCACCCAGCCAAGCTCAACGAATGATCTATCAATACGACAAGCATGACGATAGATCTCAATCCGTTCGTTAGTGGTCGCTAGCTTTCCCTGTTCCCTTCTCGACGGTGGCACTTGGCATTCGACGATCGTAACACGGAACCATTGCTTGCCATCTTGTTCGTTGGCTTGTGTACCGCAATCATGGGGCCACTTCTGCGTCGAATCTTCGCGTGGGACTATTGGTTGGCCGGGACAGTGGCGTTTGTTTCGTCAATCGCGATCATCGTGATCATTGCCTTCTTTATCAACGTACGTGATCGCCGCTAACA
>JBCCEO010000822.1:0-3646 GCA_039030255.1 Planctomycetota bacterium
ACCAGAGCTCTTAGCCCAAGCCGCTTATGGTGGTTTGAAGCCGACTTCCGCAAGTAGGCTCCGAGGGACCAACAAACCCTCATCTCAGGTGCACCACTTCTGGCGCACAGTCGTCTGCAAAACGGCAGCCAAGTATCAAAGGAATTTTGGAATTGGACTCGTCAAAGAGGAAGTTGGCAAAATTGATTTTGCCAACTATTTGAGCGAAGAAGAGTTAGCAGGGCTTCAGGGCGTTAGTAATCGAGCTACGCATTTGCTCGATAACCAGGCGCAGGATCTGCGGCTTTTGCGTTCTAAAGGCTTGATTGATGACTTTCGACACATCGCATTGCAAAACATCCTTGGCGAGTTTTTCACGCATCAAGGCAAAGCCGAGCGAATCAAGAATTTTCCTTTGCCACGTCAGTATGCGAACTCGAGCTCCATTTTTGTGGCGTTGTTTGTATTCCTGTTGCCTTTCGGCATGGTAACTGAGTTTTCTGAAATTGGTACGATGCAGATATGGTGGGCAATCCCATTCGCCGCCTTGGTAGGCTGGGTGTTCGTGATGATGGAAGTCGTGGGGGATTATTCAGAGAACCCGTTCCAAGGCATGGCCAATGATGTACCGATGCTCACTCTGAGCCGTACAATTGAAATTGATCTTCTAGAATTGCTGGGGGAAGAAAATATCCCATCACCAGTATCACCCGTGGACGGCATACTGATGTAAGCATCTTATCATTCAAAGAGAATTTCCCTTTTCCCGAGAGTTACCATGCAAGAAAGCTTGCAGAAGATTGGTTCAATTTGCAAGCAGCATTTGCTGGCGGAAAAATGGTTGTTGGCTGCCGATCAGCGCATAGCCAATTTATGGAAAGAGCAGCTCGTTCGAATTGGTTTTGGGACGCTCAATCTGCATGCTCATTCATTGCGATCCTTAGTGCTCTCGCTGAGCGCAGCACCGCTGGCGGAGCGAGGAGTGCAGTTGGTGGATTCTACGTACTTCGAGCTGCTAATCCAAGAGGTTTTGGCAAACACAAGGACGAAAGCGCAGCTTCGTTTTCTCGATTCAGACGCGATTCAGGTCGGCGCGGTACGTCTGCTGGCCAGAACCTTTGAGGATCTACGGCTGGCTGGACAAGACGTAAGCGCTTTGCCTTCGAAACATTTTGAAAATCCAGAGCGCTGCCACGATCTCAAACTTCTCTTTTCAGGAGTATCCGCCGCAATTGGAGAGCGAGGTCTCGTTGACTGGGCTGGCTGCTTGGAGCTGGCGACCCAAGCGATTCAGAAAGAAACCTGCGGTTTGCCAGTTGATTTACAAGTTATCGTGCCAGAGCGTCTTGAGCTGCGGCAGCGTGAGCGGCAGTTTCTGGATGCCTTGCTTCTCAAAGCCTCTGTGCACAAATGGGATGAATCAGATGCAGCGTCAAGCAATAATCCGCACGTACCGCCCAAAGTCGGATCGGCGGGGCAACTTTCGCTGGACTTCGAAGAACCAACAACGAAGCCGGATTTCTTCCACGCCTTTGGGCCCGTGAATGAAGTGCGCGAAGCACTAAAGCGAATCCTGTATTCAGACAGCCCTTCGAAAATGCGGTTGGACGGAGCCGAAATCCTTTACTCTGACTACCACAGTTATGTTCCGACTATCTACGGCTTGCTCGCGGAGTATTGGCATAGCATTGAGTCAGAGGGTGAGCAAACCGCTACTGACTTGCCAGTTACTTTCTCAGAGGGAATCGCTTGCATTCATGCGCGGCCGGGACGAGCTCTACGAAGCTGGCTTCGTTGGATCCGAACTGATTACTTGCAAGTGAAATCCGTCCAGTTTGTTCGTGAAGGCCTGCTGGTTCGGCCTAAGGTTGCTCAGGAAATGGGCTATTCAAGGCTGGCCAATGCCCTCCGCCGTATTCCAATCGGGTTTGGAAGACAACGTTATCACGAAAAGATTGGCCAAGCCGTTGTTGCTGCTCAGCACAAAAAAACAGAATACGAAAAGGTTGGAGATCGTGAAGATAGTGATGGTGATGGATTCTTGCCGACCCGAGATTTCGGATTGAAAGAGCTTCTGGCTGTCCAGCAAATGTTGAAGCCTTTGCTCGAGCTCGCACCAACCGAAGCGGACACTGCCCGTAGATTACTGGACAAGGTGCTCCAATTCCTACAGACCCAGGTGCGTGCGGAGAATAAAATTGACCGTAGTGCGAAACGGGAGTTACTGCAGGCGATCCAAGCACGTTTTGAAATGCTACCAAGTGATGACCTGCCAAGTGCTAGTCTTTGGAGTTGGCTTGAAGAGTTGCCGACGCAGCTGCGACTAGCGCGAAGCTCGCCTCAGCCTGGTTGTTTGCATGTTTCTCCGTTGCGACAAGGCGGTTACTCAGGACGCAACGTTCTGTTCCTACTTGGGCTGGACGAACGCAAGCATCCTCAACGCGTAGCAATCGATCCTTTTCTACTGGATGCAGAACGCGCCCGTTTATCGGATGATTTACCCACCAGCCAAAGTAAGAGTCTCGAGAATGCGGGCCTGCTTGGGCAAGTCTTAGATCGTGTGATGGATCGGGAACACGCGAAATTGACTCTTTCCTATGCAACGGCCGAACTGAACAGTGAACGCGTGCTTCTCCCTTCCGCCAGATTGATTGCGGAGTACAGAAAGCACATTGATCCCAAGATAGAGCTGGATAGTTTTCTTGATCAACTAGGCGCTCCGAAGAGCTTCGTAGAGGCTGCTTCTGCAACGTCACGATTCCTGGATCGAGTCGATTGGCAATTGACCAAGTTGCTTAGCGACGACTCGCAGGCCAATCGAACGAACTTCACCGAAGAAGAGTTTCCGCTCCTGAAGGCCCAAAGTTTTGCTGAGCAGAAACGCAATTCAAGCGACTTCGGTGCCTACGACGGCTTTGTCCCAGCAGCCAACTTGCTGAATCCAGTGTCATCGGACGGCAGAGTATCTTCAAGTCGTTTAGAAACCTACGGGAACTGCCCACGCCGGTTTTTCTTCCGGTACGTGCTGAGCATCTATCCTCCTGAAGAATTAGAACTCGAAGATGGACGATGGCTGGATGCCTTGCAAACCGGAAATCTGTTGCATGATCTGTTCGAACGATTCATGGTGCAGATTAAAGGGCGGGGGCATACTCCAGACGCCGCTCGTGATTTGCCTGAATTGCTCGAGATGCTGTCGCAGGCGGTGGACCAACTGAAAGAGGATATTCCTGTCAGAAACGCTCAAGCATTTCTGGCGGAGTACATGCGGCTCGAAGATATGTGCGGTATCTTCTTGCGCAAGGAGCAAACTTACTACAAGAATACGAATGCCAAGCCATGGGTGTTGGAAGCATCTATAGGATTGGGCGAGAATCCTGCACATGCGTTGGATAGTAGCGAACCAGTTGCTCTAAAACTCAAAGGCGGTCGAGTGCTGCACGTCGCCGGGCGAGTCGACCGCGTGGACATACTGCAACCAACGCCCAACTCAAGTTCAGAATCGAACGATTCTTACATAATTTGGGATTATAAATCCGGATCAGACTATTCGTTCCGCGAGGGCGATGAGGTAATTGCGAAAGGGAAGAAGCTGCAGCCGCTTTTGTACCTGGGTATGCTTCGGCAGCGTCTGAAAGATTTGGGCAAGGATCCTGATGCAGTAGTC
>JBCCEO010000823.1:0-3645 GCA_039030255.1 Planctomycetota bacterium
CTCCAAAGAAGCGATCGTCAAAGAGGCGGGAGCCGTCATCGATATTGCCGCGAATGCTGCAATCGCTTGGAACACGGGCGGAGGATTGATCGCCGCACTTTCTTCCAACTGCCAGCAAACTTCGCACTCAAAAGCGTTCGTACAGTGGCTTCGGAACTCAAGATCTAGAGAATCCATCGGACCAATTGTTCAAGGTGTTGATGGCCTCGAATCGGATGCGAAACGCGTTCTATGGTTTGCCAATAATTCCAATAAGGATGCGATGCAAAGTAGAGAGCTGCCCGCGGAGCCACGGCTTCCCTTCGCACGCGATTATCGCGCAGTTCTCGCCACAGAACTCATTGCGTTCCTCGAAGAAAAGAAGGATGCAACGGAAGCTCTGGATACCGTCTACAAGCAATGGCAGGAGATCAGCGAAAAAGCTGGGGCAACTCAGTTGCGCGCCTATGAGGGAAGCCTCGGCCTAGGCTTCTGATTCCAATGCTTGACGAACTGAATGAAACGAACAGATCTTTCCCGTGGGAAAGTTGACTTTGGCTTCACCGTCAGAGGAAACCTAACTGAGCAGCCAGCCGCCGTCGACATCCACTGTCGTTCCCGTAACGAATTCGTTTTCGAGCACGAATAGGATACCACTAGCAACCTCTTCTGGTCTTCCTGGTCGCGGAATGAGATTGCCAGACGTGGGTGCTGCCAATGCAGATTGACGATCTTCTTCACTTTCACCGAACATGGCTGTGCTCGTGAATCCCGGCGAGACCACGTTAATTCGCTTGGGTACGATTTCTGGTGCAATGCAGCGGCAGAACGCTTCTACTGCTCCTCCGACGGAAGCTAGTGAAGCCTGTCCCGGTTTTGCTCGACGCGCTGGCGTCCCGCTCACTAGAACAATTGCTGCAGATTCGCTTAAGTGCTGCCCAGCCAATCGAACACAATTCGTGTAGCCCCAAAGTTTGTCAAAAGAGGCTTGGTAGCCATCGAGATCCATCTCAAGAAATGGTCCCAGCGCACGCTCACCACCAGTCGCCGCGCAAACCAGGAGATCGAAGGGTGCATGCTTGGCAAATAGAGCGGCAAGTCCTTCTCGATCTCGAACATCGCATTTTTCAATCATCACGCCATCTGGCATCGCGTCCTGATGTCTCTCCGGATTTCTACTGACGGTCACCACTTCACATCCTTTACCGAGCAGCTGCCTTACAGTTGCAAGTCCAATTCCTGAAGTTCCGCCAGTTACGATCGCTTTTTTGCCAGTGACTGTCATATTCATTTCTTTGTTGAGTGGAACGGATGCATAGAATTCAGAAAAGCGTCTAACATCTTACAAGACGGGTATTCTTGCGCGGTCGGCTACTTGTCGAGTTCTTGCCGGAACTCTCTCAGGACGCGTTTGCTGGCATCCTCGAAGATCGAAGTGTTACCGCCGAGTTGACATAATTGCGAGCCCTTTTTTACGAACTTGGCAGACACCTCAGGATTCATACCATGGTGCCCAACGATCAAATTCTTTGCTTTGGCAGCCGAAAAGATCCTGTCGACTGCCGCCAAGTGTTTGGGGTTTTCGGGCCAAGTTGCAATCTCAACTCCCATACTCAAGGAAAGATCAAAGGGCCCGATATAGAGCCCGTCAATATTGGGCACCTCACAAATCGGCGCAATTTGGTCTAGGGCCGATTGTGTCTCGACCATCACCAAGCAGATCACTTCTTCGTTGGCTCGTTTGCAATAGTCTTGCAACAATTCGCCAGGGCGCATGTGCGGAGCATACCCCATGCTACGATGCCCTTGGGGCGCGTAACGACAGGCAGCACCGGCTTGTCGAGCCTCATCGGCCGTCCGAATCATGGGAACGATAACACCGGCAGCACCGGCATCCAGCACGTGGGAAATGTAGTAGTCATTCAGGCTTGGCAAGCGAACCAGAGATGCGACTCCTTGCACCGCATTTATGGCGTCAATGCAACCCACAATGGAACTTTCCGTCACACCAGGGCCATGCTGCCAATCCAGAACCACAGCATCATACCCCGCTTCGGCCATCAGACTGCAGATTTCAGCATGCCCCGTCATGTCCCAGGCAAGAACCGCTGCATTTCCTCGGGCCCATGTTTTTCTTAGGACGTGACCGTTCACAACTAGCTTTCTATGTTTTTGTTTAAGGCATCTCAACGAGAGTTTTGATCGCACCGTCTGCGGCTGTTCGCTGCAAATCAAACGCTTGATGAACTTCGGCGAAGGGCAGTCGATGCGTCAGAATCGGTTTCACATCCAACTCGGCATCGATGAGTTCCAATGCGTGACGCGTCGAGGAATGATGCGGCTCCCGCGCCGCGTGAACCATCGATTTCACCGTCAGTCGCTTCCAAAACATGGCGCCGTAGTCGATATTCATCGGCACACGGGGCAGGCCGAATTGGAGAATGAATCCATCGTAGTCCTTGGCAAGCTCGAAACTTAGGTTAATCGAACTCTCGCGCCCCGCTGCCTCGATCACGATATCCGCTTGCTCGCCATCATTCAAAGACTCAAACTGCTCGACCACATCCTCTGCAGCTCCATCCAAAACATGATGGGCGCCATAAAACTCACTTACTGCGCGGCGATGTTCATGATGGTCTAGAGCAATCACGCGACGCGCCCCAAATCGACGGCTCATATAGTTGAACCAAATCCCTGCCGATCCCTGGCCAATTACTGCGACAGTCTTTCCAATAAAGCTGGGTAAGAACCTAGCGGCGTAGATGACCGTGCCAAGTTGCTGCGCCATCAAATACTCTTCGGGCGTTTTGCGGGACGGCAGTGGCAAAACATTTTCCAGCGGAGCCACATAGTATTCAGCCATTCCACCGTGGTCCGGAACCAGAGTTAGAGTCAAGTCGCCGGGCTTGAATTCATTGCTTGTCCCATCGATTGCGACAACTTCTGCGATCACCTCATGGCCCGTCGTTCCTACTCGGCAAGGAAAGCGTTCCGCGGGAGCAAAATCCATGAACCAGATATCGCTGCCGCAAAGCGCCAGACAACGTGGGCGAACCAACACATGGCCTGGCTTCAACTCAGGTTTCTCAGTTTCAACGAATTCTGCGGCTCCTCGGGCTGTGACCTGCAATGCCTTCAAATTTTGCTCCTGCTTAGTTTTTTATACCGCTCCAAACGAACGCCCGGAATTACATAAAGTTCCATCCAGGCAGGAAGGCATTCATTCTTCTCGTTGTTACCGTCTTGGTACCGCATTATGTCGGGAAATGATATCTTTGGGAGAGACTCCCGCTTCCGCGGCCTCAAAAGCGTCTCTTACTGGCTGGTCAAGCAGAACAATCAGGCCGAAGATCAGAAGTCCCAGAGAGGTCGGGAAGCAATAGCAGGTCATCAGCGAGGCCATTCCTCCAATGAGTGCTACGAATGCAAATTTGTAACCGCGAAACTTGATGAGGAGAATCCCGCTGAAGACATAGAGTAAAGCGAGGATTATGCAAAGTACTCCCGTTGCGATAAACGCAATCGGCATAAACTCCATCGCCATTTTCGCCTCGGGCGTTCCATCTTGAAACGCTGGGTTATTCGCCATCATATCCGGCCAGAAGAAAGATAATACAATCGTATAGATGCCGTAGAACGAAGTGAAAATGCCGTTGACGATCATCA
>JBCCEO010000824.1:0-3642 GCA_039030255.1 Planctomycetota bacterium
CGAATCGAGGTGATGAGTACCGTACCCGTTATCCGCAGACTCGGATGGGCGTCGAGCAGATTATGCGGGATCGATTCGAAGCCGCGAAACAGTATCGCAAAACCTGGGCGGACTGGACGACGACTCCATCTGGATTGCCGCCGCGCCGCGACTATGAGTTGGAGGCTATCGCAGAGATTTTAGAAGGTACTCGATGGATTCACTGTCACAGTTATCGCCAGGACGAAATCTTGACCACGCTACGAGTTCTCGAAGACTACGGCGTTACGATTGGTTCCCTGCAGCATATCCTTGAAGGCTACAAAGTGGCCGAAGCAATGGCAGCCCATGGTGCGACGGGCTCAAGTTTTTCCGATTGGTGGGCCTACAAATTTGAAGTCTATGATGCAATTCCTTACAACGGTGCTTTGATGCATCGCGCTGGTGTAGTAGTGTCATTCAATTCAGATGACCGAGAGTTGGCAAGGCACTTGAATCATGAGGCAGCGAAGGCGGTCAAGTACGGTGGCGTTTCCGAAGAAGAAGCACTCAAGTTCGTAACGCTGAATCCGGCCAAGCAGCTTCGCATCGAACAATGGGTTGGATCTTTGGAAGCAGGTAAGGACGCGGATATCGCAGTCTGGAACCGATCGCCACTTTCGACCATGTCGGCTTGTATTCAAACTTGGGTCGATGGCCGAAAGTATTTCGATCGCGAAGAGGACTTGCAGCGGCGAAAAGTCGATGCAGCACTTCGTCTGCAATTGATTCAAGAAGTCGTCGACTCAGACGCTAAGTCCTCGAAGCGCAAGGACGACGATCCATCGTTCTGGTGGGCGCGACACGACGAGTTCTGTCACCATTTTGACGGACACGATCATGATGGAGAGCACGATCATGAGTAAGTCCATGAAATCATTCGCAAGTCTGTTCCAAACTCCAAAGTTTCAATTCACTCCAAAGGCCACTGCGATGCGTTCCATTGCTTTCCTGAAATTGTTTGCGATCGCAGTGTTTTATCCTGTATTTGCAGAAGCGTCCGATCAGATTCCTGGCAAACCCCAAGAAAAGCCAATTGCTATTGTGGGTGCGACGATCCACCCGATCGCCGGCGAAACGATTGAACGCGGGGTCATAGTTTTTGAAAAGGGCGTGATTGCAGGAATTGGCGAGACTGCAACGCTTCCAGATGGTTGTGTTGTTGTGCAAGCGGATGGAAAGCATGTGTATCCAAGTCTGATCGAGGCCTATTCCGATATCGGTCTGGTCGAAATTAATTCGGTTCGGGCTAGTGTGGATTCTCGAGAAGTAGGTGAGTTCAATCCAAACGTACGTGCGGCGGCTGCTTTCAATCCTGACAGTGAGCTGATCCCCGTCAATCGCGCGAACGGAATTCTACTCGCAGTTACGGCACCTGGCGGTGGGAGGATTGCTGGACGATCTTCCATGATGATGCTGGATGGTTGGACATGGGAGGACATGACTCTCAAGGCCGATGTAGGTATGCATGTGAGTTGGACGAATCGTCAGGACGAGCTGCAAGAGCTTAAGCAATTGTTGGGGCAAGCTCGGCGCTACATGAGTGCAAGACAGGCTGGTGACCAGCCCATGGACCTACGTCTGGAGGCTTTGCAGCCCGTTTTGAGTGGAAAAATTCCGTGGGTCGTGGATGCCGACAGCCCTGAGGAGATTCGATCCGCTGTTGCCTTTGCCGTTGCCGAAAATCTGAGACTGATAGTTAAGGGAGGCCCTGGTGCTATTGAATGTGCGGAACTCTTAGTCGCTCAAAAGGTGCCTGTGATAGTCAGTGGTGTTTACCGTACACCACGTCGACGTCATCATCCCTATGATGGACCTTACGCGTTGCCCGGAAACTTGGAGCGAGCGGGCATTGAATTCTGCATCTCCGCAGGAGGGAGGTTTGGTGCGAGCGGCATTCGCAACCTGCCCTATCACGTTGGAACTGCCGTCGCTTACGGGCTTTCCGAGAAAGCAGCCCTCGAATCTATCACCTTGAATCCAGCGAGAATCCTCGGGATAGCGGATCGAGTCGGAAGTTTGGTCACAGGCTTAGACGCAACTCTGATCCTGACTGACGGAAATATTCTCGAAACTCCGACGAAAGTTGAGCTTGCCTTTATTCAAGGACGTGCAGTCGATCTGAACAATAAGCACAAGCAGCTATACCGCAAGTACACGGAAAAATACGAGCGGCAATCCGAGTAAGTTGGTTCCCCGCCCTACTCTTGTTCGACAGGATCTTGTTGTGGCAGTGGTAAAGTGGCTGCGGCGACTCGCGGACCAGATTGGTCTTGCTGCACAGGCTGTTGGCCTGAAATTTTCGGGGACTTGGATTTACGTGCTGGTTTCCCAGACAAAATCGCTCGCAATGTGTTTGCAGCATCCACACCCCAAATAATCGAGAATGCAAACGCAGTAACCGTCCCGATCAACACGAGGTTGATCGAAAGCCCATTTAAGGCGAGCAAGACTGAACCAACTAACAGTCCAATCACGGTGATCGAGCCCTTGAGCACGATATCCCTGACGTCACGTTGTTGCGAGCTCTTGTGAATTGCAGTTCTTGCGGTCGTGTTTGCCAATTCTCGCATAGCCGCTAGGCTTTGAACTTTTTCGGGAGCAAATACGCGAGGAGAGTACTCCTCGGAAAGTGCGTTTTCCGCTTCTTCGGGTGCAGCAGAGAGATCAACGTGCTCAATTGTATCCTCAGAAATCTCTTGCGGGCTTTCCGGCTTTGGCCTTTTCGGTTGGCTCGAGTCGCCTCGCATTCGCGCAAGAAGCTGTTTCATGTAATCTTCGATCGAATCGTCATCTTCTTCCGGAGCGACAATTCCACCACCCTCGAGGTCTTGTTCTTGGGGGGGCCCGCCGACTTGATCTGACTCATCGGGAACGCTAGCTTGCCCTTGCACTCCTTCATTCAAAGCAGCTGGAGCGTCCACGGTTTGACTGGAATCAATCCCGAGATCTGAGCTTGCAAAATTTTGTTCGGGTGCCGCCGGCGTTTGCCCTGGGCTCAAATCATGCTCAGCGTACCCCGGTTCATGCAGCGCAGATTCCGCAGAACCCTCAGCAATGTCAGTCCCCTGTTCGAATGGTGATTCTTCTTCTGTTGGCTGAGCGTTCTGCCCTTCTGCTTCCTCTTGAACAAATTCGGCTTGTTCAGAGATTGGATCCCCCAAGTCTTCCACATTCGAGGCATTCTCGCCATAGTTTGTCAGTTCACTACCGGCATGGTCATCTGTAGCTTCCCCTCCTTCGGAATCCCAAGTCGCAAAGGTATTGTCTTCTTCATTGAGATCATCTAACGGTGAATTGAAGGAACCGAATTCGGCCTGAGCCGAATCGTGCCCCACCCTTTCCCCTTCATCTATCTGCTGCTCATAAGCCTCGGGTTGGGCGTGAGGGGCATTGTCGGGTTCGTCCTCGGTCCACCAGCTTGGAAGTGGTGCGCCGGCCTCTCTTGCAACCTCGCTTCCTAGTTCCGATTGATTTGGCTCGTCTGACGTATGTTCTTGTTCTAGGCCACCTGTCGATTCTGATTGGACCGCAGTGTCTGTTGTATCCGTTGTAAAGCCAAAAAACTCTTCCTCTCTTGCGTTGGTTTCCTCAGCATTTTCATCGGCCGCTCCAAATTCGAAG
>JBCCEO010000825.1:0-3632 GCA_039030255.1 Planctomycetota bacterium
AACAGAGCGATGCATCCAACGGATGCAATGATTGGAGACAAACCACCTTGAAGAGCGATCGTTTTCCATAGAAATCCAAGTCCTCTCTTGGCGAATTTGTTGACTAGTCTGTCTTCAGCAGCCGGCGTTTCAAATTTGGAAACGCCCGGGGCACTGCGTTTCGGAATATTGCGTTTCGACTTGGCAGAAAAAGGATCGATACCATCGGGATAAATTAAATCAAAAGGCCTTGGGTCCCTAAACGGCCAAATGTTGGTGTACGAATCGCCGTCGACGTCGCGATAGGATACCCGCAACTTCTTTTCTACTTTGTTGGTTCCCAAGTAAGTGCGGAAATGCTTCAAGGCCGCCAAAGGCGAATCGGTATCAACAAAAAAATTCACCGTTCCTGAGCCAAAGTCGTATCCGTCTACGTCACAAGTCTTCGGCATCGACGCGATCCGGCGACTTTCAAATTCCAGGATGTCATCCAGCGATTCAAAGTATGATTCAGGAAACTGAAAAATGGTTTGGTAACGCATGTTGAAGAGTTGGCTGGGAGTAAGGAACTTTGGGAAGAGGAATCTATTGGCAACCGTTGGGTCAACGTGGGACTAAGGAAGCAGTTGGGGACAACTGCCGCGTTTTTTTCATACGTAGTTCATTACGTCGACGTCATTGCGCCGAGGTCGGTGACAAGCTTTTGACTGCTGCCAGAGTCGATGGCTTGGCAACACTGCTCAGCGCACTTTTTCAAGTCCTGAGAAATGCCTGCAACCCACAAAGCGGCGGCAGCATTCAAAACAACAACGTCGCGGCGCGGGCCAGGATTGCCTTCCAAAACATCACGAATGCATGCAGCGCTGCTGGCAGGATCGTCGGCAAACAACGCGTCGCGCTGCGCATCCTGAATTCCAAATCCCGCAGGCGCCCAACGATGTTCAGTAATCGCATCCGCGCTTACTTCTAGCACTCGTGTCGGCGCGGATAGACTAATCTCATCTACACCATCCTCGCCTCGGACGACGATGGATCGCCGTGTGCCAAGCTGCTGTAGAGCATGCGCAAGTTTGTCTTGAAGATCGGCCTCGCCGACTCCGAGTACTTGATGCGGAACCATAGCGGGGTTCGCCAGAGGCCCCAAACGATTGAAAATAGTTGGTCGCGGGATCTGTTTACGTACGGGTCCAACATGCCGCATAGCGGGATGAAAATGCGGCGCGAAGCAAAAGCAGATTCCTAATTCATTGAGGCATTTTTCGACCGTCTCTGGCGATGCTTCGAGGTCGACTCCGAGTTCGGCGAGCACATCTGCAGAGCCCGTACTACTGGTGACTTTGCGATTTCCGTGTTTGGCGACCGCAACACCAGCCGAAGCGGCCACAATGGCTGCTGCAGTGCTAATATTAAAAGTTTTGGAGCCATCACCCCCCGTGCCACAGGTATCTACGACGGTTGCTTGCGAAGACTGCACGCGCCGCATCGAGTCACGAAGCGCAGAGGCGGCACCGGCAAGCTCTTCCACCGTTTCGCCTTTATCTGCCATAGCCTCCAGAAGTTGTTTCATCAGCTCGGGATCGGCATCGCCGCTCAACAACCAAGCAATGGTCCGCCGCATTTCGTCTGCGACGAGGTTCTGTTGCGATTGGAGCTTTTCAAGAATTGCATTAAACTCTGGCAGATTCATAACTTATTGCTTTCCAACAAAGACCAATTTTCTCGCCTGCCCCGGCGGCTGAGATTCGTTATTCTAAGCGTTCCAGCGCCGTTCATAATCCCCACGAGAAGCCACGATGGCACGAAAAGTAATCATTGATTGCGACCCGGGAATCGACGACGCGGTTGCACTTGCCCTGGCACTGTTTGATCCTCGGCTAGAAGTCCTGGCGGTAACAGCATGCGCCGGCACGGTAGATGCCGAAAGAGCGACGGCTAATGTAGTTTCCTTAGTCGAACGTTTGGATCCGCCGAAGATACCGCGGATCGGCGTGGCCATTGATCCTGAAGGCGCTGCAGTCAGCAATGGCACTTTCCTGCATGGCGACGACGGACTGGGAAACGTGAATTGGGATCCAGTCTCCCGTCAGCATGGAATTACAAGCGACAAATTGATTGAAAAGGAGTTGAGGGCGAACCCTGGCGAGGTCACGCTGGTTTGCAATGGGCCGCTGACTGGCGTCTCCAAAGCACTTGGTCGCGATGCGGGACTGGCAGAGCTGATTGACCGCGTGGTGATTTGCGGTGGATCGCTGGACTTAAGAGGCAACGAGACGGCGCTTGCCGAGTTCAACATGCACTTCGATCCAAAAGCAGCAGAGCATATCTTTCAAAGTGCCACAACAAAAAGTCTTATTACTTTGGAGATCTCCGACGCCTTGCAATTCGGATGGGAATTGGTTGAGCAGATACCGCCCAGTTACACGAAAGTCGGCGGGGTGTTAGAACAGATTTTGCCCCACTACTTCCGTACTTCACGGCGAGAGTTGGGCCGCGAGACCATATCGTTGCAAGCCGTGATGCCGATTCTAATGCTCGTCGAGCCCATGTTGGCTGAGTGGGTTAAGATGGCCGGTAAGGTAGAGACTTCCGGCAATTTGACGCGCGGAGCCACGGTATTCGATCGTCGTCCGCAGCCGGAGTGGCGAGCGAACATGGAAGTAGCATTCAACCTCGACGTGTCGGCCGCTCGCGACGCATTCTTCCAAAGCCTGAAATACGCGGCTCAAATCTTGTAGGTTCCGGGAGAACGCAAACCTAAACCTGCAGTCGCCGGATGCGCATCTAAATTCTCCGGCACCGCACTTCTTGCTAGAGAAGAATGTCGTCCGCACGGAGCAGCAAGATAGAAAGGCCGCTACCGGCTAACCTGCGATATCGCCAATTTCAATACGGGTATACTGCTGGCGGTGGCCGTTACGGCGTTTGTAGTTCTTACGTCGACGGAACTTCTCGACATAAATCTTCTCGCCTTTCTCAGTGCTGATCACTTTGGCAGTAACCTTAGCACCTTCAATCGAGGGAGAGCCTAGCTTTAGTCCTTCGTCGCCACCAATCGCCAGGACATCTGAGAATTCGATCGTTTGCCCAGCCTCGGATTCCTTTCGCAAGTCGATGTCAAGCTTGTCACCAACTTTGACTTTATACTGGCGACCGCCATCAACAAATATCGCGTACATTTTGTGACTCAAAAATCCTAAAACAACTTGTCTAAAGCCTTTGACAGAAGCTTCTCCGTATAGCTCCTCGGCATATTCAGTGATTGGAGGACAGATTTTACGAGAGAATCCTGAACTCGTCGAGGCCTAAATTGCCGGTGATTTTTTGAGCATATTCGCCGCCTCCGCAAGCCTGGCCGCTCACTCTGGCCCGAGCAGCTGGTTCTTGGGTAGTTTGGTTGTCTGGGCCCTTAAACAAGTAGGGAGTTGGTTGTTCCTCTTTGGGAACCTGAGCCAGGCGCAGTCGGGTTTCCTTCTTCCGAAACGCGGGTGGGCAATCGAGCTAGGCATTTGAGCTCCACAGGGCAGACAGTAGACTCCCAACTGCGCGCTGGTTTAGCGTCCTTTTCGTGGTTCTGCTGAACAACTAGGCAAGTCTGTGTACAAAGCGGGCCAATGTCGCAGGCAGAAATGGCTAGGCAGAATTTTTCTACCGCT
>JBCCEO010000826.1:0-3629 GCA_039030255.1 Planctomycetota bacterium
CAATTGAGCAATATGCTGCTGCTAGTTACGCGGCTAACTGGGGCCCCGCTTCCGACGTAATCAATCTTGACGATACTCCACTGCAAAGTCGCGGTGTCTTTTTCCGAAATAGCAAGATTCGAGTCGCCGCCATTACCGATGGTTTATCAAATACATTTGCGTTTGGTGAGCGAACCAACGGTCCAATCCCAAGTAGTCAGCCTTCGACGGGAGGGCACAGCTTTTTTGAAACCGCTTGGATTGCTGCTGTTCGCGATGTAGATGACTTGCCAGATGACCACGGGCACATGGTTTTGTTCGAGACCCAGTTTCGTCCCAATCAGCTAGATGGTGACGATAAAGGAATTTCTGCTCCACACCCGGGCCGCGTCGCCTTGTTCGCATTCTGCGACGGGTCCGTTCATTCGATCAGCGAAAACATCGATGCAGAGACCTACAATGCTTTAGGCACGCGGAGCGAAGGCGAAGTCGTTCCAGAGCTGTAGCATTCTGCATCTAGAAAATTGCTCAAAGACTGAATATGTGGCTCGGGCTCCTCAAGGGTTCGGGCCATTCGCTTGAAGTGCCAGCGTTACCACGCTTGCTCGGCGGATTTCAAAATCTGTCGTCGGTAGCTGATAACGCTCATCGGACAATGAAAGTTTGACTTTTCCAGCTTTGATTTTCGGGAAAACTTTGTGGGACACCGAAAGCTCGAAGCTTTCCTTGCGACCATTCTGCCACTCAACATTCAGCCACACTGGATTCTGCATCGTTCCTTTCAAACTTGGAATGTCGACCTCGAGATCTCCGCGATTCACTTGTTCCTCAATCCCCCAGACGGATAGTGAAAACAATAGCGCTACGGCTAAACAGGCAGAGGTTAATGAGAACCACAGGATCGGGCGCCAGCGGTGATTTTCACGGTTATATAGGTGTGCACCGCAGACAACCGTGACTCCGATTAGCGTCAAGACGAATAGTCCAGATGCAAGAAATGCAACTGTTCCAAAACCGATTGCAGGTCTCGCTACCGCAAATGAAAATCCCAAAGCGGTTGTCACCATAAGGGCGGCCTTGATGCCAAACTGCGTGGCGGAACCGTTGCCGAAAACATCGAGTTCACGGATCAAGGCGACAAAGCCGAACGGGACAACGATGTAGGCAAAGGTAGTCATGAGTGACATGACAACTACTTTGCTATTGTCGACGCTGGTTAGTCCAAAGCCAGTAACGGAAAGCACAAGTAATGGAATGAAAGCTGGCGCGGAAAAGCCGAAGAGACAAATTGCAATTCTGCGGCGTTGGTATAGGCAAACGAAGGATAAGACTGTGCCAACCAGAACGAAAAAGAAAATGCAGAACGCTGTTGCTAACCCGTCTGACATTGGCATTACGGCCGCAGTGAGCGAGATCCCGACCAATTGAAACAACACAATCGTTAGCAAGTAGGTGTCGGGCAGAATGCTTCCCAATAAAGCAGGGAAAACACGAGCGGAGGTTGCTAGGTTTTCATCGCGGCTAACCCTCAAGATCGATGCAATGCACCAAGGAATCGCGATAGCGGCATAGAGATACAGCAAGACCAAGACCGATGCGGGCTCTGAGGGGCTGAGTCGAAACACATTGATAACGCTAGCCAGAATCAAAGCAAATACTGGCAACGAAAATGGGCAAAGCGTTTCGAGCCAAGAGCGATTTGCGAAGTAACCTGCTGTTCCTACTGCAGGTCCTAAGAGTACTCCAAGCAAGAATCCGGCTGGGACAATCAAATGAACGTCGATGCTGGCAGCAATTAGAGCGATTGACATGAAAATGGCTTGTAGCCAAAGCCCGATATGGAAGATAGCCAAGAAGTTCTGCGGTGCGTTGCTTGTAGTGATACCGCCATCTCCATTCGATCGGATAAGGCATGGAGGGACCTCTCCTGATTTTTCTGACTGCAGATGCGCCAAGCACTCTCGTAGCGTTTCTTCAATTTCCGATGCAGACTGGGGCCGGTTAGCAGGATCTTTTTCAAGCAACTGGAGAACGAGTTTTTCCAACCAAGTTGGGATGTCGTTATTGATCTCGCGTATAGATCGTGGAGAATCGTCGCAAACTCGCTTAAGTGTCGCGATTGTGGAATCAGCGCGAAATGGAGAACGTCCCGCGCAGAGTTCGTAAAGTACGGATCCGAGACTGAACAAATCGCTGCGCTCGTCTACTGGCTTTCCAAGCCCCTGTTCGGGCGACATATATTGAGGCGTGCCCGCAATTGTGCCAGTCGTCGTCATTCCAATGTCGTCAACGGCCCGGGCCAGTCCGAAGTCAGTCAGCTTAACGCGCTTGATTCCATTCTCAAGCAAGATGTTGGCTGGCTTGATATCACGATGTACTAGGCCTTGTTGGTGAGCGGCATTCAGACCTCCAGCGATTTGCATCCCAATTCGAAGGATCTCAAGCACTTCAAATGGGCCTTCTCGATCGATGCGCTCTTTTAACGACTCGCCTTCAACATACTCCATAACGATGTAGGGTGGCTGGGATACTTGTTCGATTGAGTGCAATGTAACGACATGGTCGTGCGACACGGCGGCGGCCGCCTGGGCTTCACGCAGGAATCGCCTGACCGCCATCGGATTGTTTGCGAACTCGGGGGCTAGCACCTTGATCGCCACCACGCGATTGAGCTTTGTGTCGTAGGCGCGAAAAACTATCCCGAACGCTCCTCGCCCGAGCAAGCCAAGTATCTCGTAGTGATCGAGCAGCCCCATGCAACCTGCTTTATCGCTTGGAACGAGAAATTCAAATTGGTCTGGCTTGATAAACTCTTCTGATTCTCCCGCGACCAGGGTCAGTGCAAGTCCTTTATGTTTTTCCCCTAGGAACTCGACGGCTTTGGGAGCGCTATTGAGCAGACTTTCAATGCGCAAAAGCAACGCCTCATTCCCCGCACATTCTTGGTGGAGGAAGTTCTGTTGTTTTTCCTCATCCTCGATTTCGAGGGCTGCAAGGAAAATTTCGCGTTCGCGGGATTTATTACTCATCTCTTGCTCCGACGTTTCAAAAGCTCGTTCGGAACCTAATGCGAAATCGGACTAGGAATACCGCCAAAAAAGAAAGCAACTTCTTAGACTCCACTTTGATTCTTCGCAAATCCTGCCAAATCAAGCTTCCAAAAGTCGCTTTGCCAGCCGTTCTCAGCGTCTATTCCTTGCTCATGTGCTGATACAGCCAAGTCCTAGCGAAAGTCCACAAACGCTCTGCAGAGCGTGTGGATGTCTCCAAAGCCTCTGCACACTCCGCCATGGTAAGATTCGAAAAGAACTTGAGTTTGACTAGCAGTGCGGCCTGCGGGTCTGACGCCTCCAAAGCATCCAAAGCCGAGTCGAGTTCAAGCAGATCGATTGGATTGCTTGAACCCGCGACATGGTTGAGCTCAAGGTCAGCACGCTCAAATTCGCCACCGCGTTTCTGGGAATTCTTGCGGCGGGCGTTTTCGATCAAGACTCGTCGCATCGCTTCCGATGCTGCTGCAAAGAAGTGCTTTCGTGATTCCCAGCTTTGTTGGTGTTTTTGGTCTACCAGCCGGAGATAAGATTCATGGACCAGGGCTGTTGCCTGAAGCGTCTGACCAGGCTTCTCATTGCGGAGACGCGCTGTGGCAA
>JBCCEO010000827.1:0-3624 GCA_039030255.1 Planctomycetota bacterium
ATAGTAATTTGGGTACACCCATGCAGTGGCTTCAGCGATTGATCTATGACCTGGAGCCAATAGCTACGCAACTCGGAACGGATAGTGCCTTGGCGTTGGCTACTTCCGTCTTGGAGACGAACGGAGCGGAGCTGCAATTGGCCGAATGGCAACCTCGCCCAGATTTCGTTCCGGCGGCAATTGCGTCTAAATCGACTTGGGCAAGTCGAAGCACTGAGCTTGCTTTGGTCGCGAGCGTTTCAGGCCTGAGCGGCTTATTGGCAGGAATCTTTGGGCTGTGAGGCAATCGGAAGACCTGGACGAATGGCCTCGCCCCTATCCATCCGGTGCTTAGTCGCGTTCGATGAAATGCCCCGAACCCCGAATGTGACTAAGCCTAGCCAAGATATGAGGCACGTTAGTTTATCGATCCAAGTTTGGATTTTCTGCGAGCGGGATTCGTTGTTTTAGATTTTCGATTCCGGCTTGTAGTTCTTGGCCGCGGTGGCGACTCTGCCTGAGCAATTGTTCGACGTCGGCGGCTCGCTTGCCAGCATCGGGATGAGTCAACATGAATTGAGGCATCGCGTCTAGCCAAGGTTGCTTGGCATCTTGGCGATTATTCCAGCGTCGGAGCAAATGTGCCAACTCCTGTGGATCGTACTTTTCCGCGAGCAACCATTTGACAGCGTCCACATCCGCCTCCGATTCAAACTCGGCGTGAAAAGGTTTGGCAATTTCAAAGATGTTGGCCATCATGTTCTTGAAGTTGGCCGATTTTTGAAATCTCTTTTGTTGACGCAGGCCAATCAACTGATGCTGGCGATCCAGGTGACTCATTTCATGCGCCACCACGCCTGCCAAGGCAGCCTCCGACTCGACCGATTCGAGCAGCCCACGAGTGAACAGAAGAGTGCCACCTGGAACAGAATATGCGTCCGTCTCGTCTAGTTCGACAATTCCAACTTTAAAACTCCTGTAACGGCTGCCATGCTTCATGTGGCGGCGGAATTGCTTCACAAGCGTCGTCAAGTACTCGACGTCGGCACCTCCGTAGGTAATCTTCACGTTCTTGCTCTTGAGCGTTTGTTCATAACCCTTCAAGACGCTCGCACCAAAGCTGTTCTCTTCTCGCAAGCTAATCGGGATTTTCTCCAATTCGCTCCGGTCGGCACGCGACATGCCATTGGTGAAGTTGCCAAACGGAGCAAAGTTGTTTTGAAACTGCTCGCTGAATTTCTGCGGATCGAATCCTTGGGCTAAGATCCCATCTGCATTCGCCAGAGATAAGAGGCAAAAAAGGAGTGCACAAAAGCAAGATCTCATCGGACTGCCCTGCAGAGAAAGATGACGATTAGAATTCGATTCCGCACTCCCAATTTTATACCTTGCGGCCAGAACATCCAAACCCGATGTTGATGACGCGCCGGTTAGAAGCGGTGCCGGAGCGATGGTCCGGTGGTGAGGCGTAGGAATAGCAGAGGGGTGATCGTTAGCACCGGAGGGCTTGTGCCCGTTTCGCTTTTATTGAGCGAACGGAAGCTCGTTCTTGATCGTGAGCGAGTACAGGATTCTTAGTCACAATTTTCCCAGGCCACGCATCCTCTTCAAATCGCGAGCAGCAAGTATAATCGTGTCCCATGAATGCAACGCTAAGACAGGACTCAGAATGGATGCTTCGGGCACTTTCGCTTGCCGCCCAAGGACTCGGCTACGTCGAGCCGAACCCGATGGTTGGCTGCGTTCTTGTGACGAAGGACAACGTCGAAATTGGCTCAGGCTATCACGAGCAATTTGGCTCGTTTCACGCCGAGCGTAATGCCATCCTGGATGTCCAGAATCGCGGCAACGCCTCCCAGCTACCTGGCGCCACAGCGTACGTTACGCTTGAACCCTGTTGTCACCATGGAAAAACTCCTCCATGCACCGAGGCTCTCATCCAAGCAAAAGTAGGGCGTGTCGTGCTTGCGATGAAGGATCCGTTTTCGGAAGTTGCGGGTGGCGGGATGCAATCTTTGATCGAAGCCGGGATCGAAGTTGTGGCAGGTGTGGAGCAAGCATTAGCGGAAGAATTGAATGCTCCTTACTTGCGGCGACTGGCGGATCAGCGGCCGTGGTTAATCGGAAAGTGGGCGATGACCTTGGATGGAAAAATCGCCACGCACAAGCAGGATAGCCAATGGATTTCCTCGCCAACCAGCCGCGCCTACGTGCATAAGCTTCGTTCCCGTGTTGATGGCGTCATGGTCGGCATCGGCACGGCATTGCAAGACGATCCGCTGCTGACGGCTCGCTCGCTGGACGAAATCCCACGTGTTGCAACTCGCATTGTTGTCGACTCCAAAGCCCGCCTGCCCCTGGATTCGAAACTTGTCCAATCCGCCGAAGAGTTTCCGACGCTGGTTGTTGTTGGACCGAATGCGGCTCCAGAGAATTGCGAGAAGTTGAGCAATCGTGGCGTCGAAGTATTGAGTCTGCCGCAGTATGACGCGCAAGAACGCTTGGCGGCCATGATGAAATTTCTGGCAGTTGAAAAACAAGCGACAAACATACTCTGCGAAGGCGGAGGAAAGTTGCTGGGCAGTTGCAATGATGCAGGTTTCCTGGATGAGTTGGACGTCTTCATTGCTCCCAAGATTGTTGGCGGACTACGCGCGACAAGCCCGGTCGAAGGGAATGGATTGGGCTACGTCTGCGATTCTCCTGAGTTCCATTTACTGGAGCAGCAGTTACTTGAAGACGATATTCATGCCCGCTATCGACGATTGGGTAAAGGCCGATAGAGACCGTTTGGGGACATCTAAAAGAGCAGGCGGAAGCACCTGATTTCTACTAACCCGCCGCGTCAGCTAGGCACCAACCCGCAGCGTAAGCCACCAACCCGCAGCGTAAGCTAGGAAGCTTTCTTTGTCACGGCAGACTTCAAGGAAATGCGGTGTTTTACTAACTCTCCCTCCTGCGCAGCAGGTTCCGGGCACCGAAGTTTGCTTTGGTCGTGAGAGTCGGGCAATCAGGCCCAGAGAGGGTTGATCGGCCCCTTCTCCGCTCGCATTACTCGTGACTCTCCCCCAAAAAGGAGAGTAAATTGCATGACCACCAAAAAAGTCAGGTGCAATCGTTATTCGTGATTCGGCGCCGTAACTGCGCTTCGCTTGTTGGCGGCCTACTTCCGAGCTGCGGGTTGGTGGCCTAGCTGACGCTGCGGGTTGGTAATGCTAGTCCCAAACTTACACAAAACTACCCTACGAAAACTTTCCAAAGCTTCCAGCCGGCTAAGAGTGATACGAACAAAACGACTAGCACACCCGAAACTTCCTGCAATCGTGAACGCGGCATATCTTTGTTGGTGAAGACTGCAACCAGCAGAATCACTGCAACGATGGGCAAGAGCAGGCCGTTGGCAATTTGAGCAATCGTGATCGTCTGGGCTGGGGCCTTGTTGGCGATCAAGACAAACGCAACGGCAATACCAATGACAGACAGGGCAATAATGCGAAATCGTTTGCTGCTTACATCCGTAGACCACCCCATTAAACCGCAAACTGCGTAGCCCGTGGCCAGGGGAGCGGTGATTGAACTGGTGAGTCCTGCCGCAAACAAGCCAATAGCAAAGGCCCAGACTGAAAGATCCCCGAGCACCGGTCG
>JBCCEO010000828.1:0-3622 GCA_039030255.1 Planctomycetota bacterium
CAGCAGCTCAAGTTCATCATCGAGAGTATTCGCAAGGAGTTCGTCCGATCCAGCTCCGCCGTCCCAGCGAATGTTGCCAGCTGCAAGATCCGCAAGTGCATCAACTTCGAAGACATCATCCCCTGCTCCGCCTTCGATTTGAACGGTCATGTCTGCCTTGGGCGCCTCGAAAAGTTCCGTAGAGCCATCCCGGACCGTAATCCTGCCATTCTGCTCTGTGACCGTGAAGTGATTGGTTTCCACGGCAGGCTGAACGGTCGCAGTGACTTGTTGCGATCCGTCCAGAATTTCCACTGGGTAGTCTTCTACTTCGCCATCCAGTGCCAACCCTGTCGGCAGTAGGCCTCCACCTGTGCTGAAGCGATAGCGCGCAAAACTGAGGCCAGCCGCGACGCCGTCAGGAATGTTGACCGATACAATACTAGTACCTGCTCCTAAACTGAGATTGCTAAAGATTTGTTCATTGCTGTCATCCCAGTCACCGTCTCGATTGAAGTCGATCCATGCATCCAGCAATCCTGAATCACTGGCCGTGACAGTGATACTCGATTGAGTTGACGCACCTGGATTGGCCACGAGTGAGGCGAGATAATGCACACCGTCTTCGTCACTTCCATCACCGGCTGCAGAATCGAGTGTAGGTGTTCCATCCGAGTCGCGGTCTACTGACGTTCCCAAGAAGACTGGGCCAACCAGGTGGCGCGCCCCATTATCGATTGCTCGGGTGGGATAACTGCTCGCAAAACCTGTTTGGCTGGCCGAAGCTGCATCGCCGTAGTCTAGAGAGGAAAGCTCGTCATCGAAGTTGAATGTGGTAAGGTCACGCGGATCTATCAAACCCTCGTAGTCCGCACCTTGCGTGGTTCCAATCTCGATTGTCACTCGTGAATCGCCGTCCTCCTCCTGATCATCAACGCCCGTGAGGGTGACTCGTTGAGGGACGTTCCAGTTCTCATTGGTGAAAACCAATTCAGCAGGATCAACGGTCACTTCAGTGAGATCCAAAGAAGTGATTGGAATGGTGACTGCACCACCGTAGGGCGCTGCTTCCAAGTTGACATCGAAATACGCTTGACTGCCGTGTTCGGAAGGGAAATTGGTTATCTGGGAAATTTGAACTCCTCTGGTATCTCCATCATCTACGAAATTGACGCTGAGTTCCGTCGGGGGTAGGTTGGTGAAGATCTCGGGTCCGCTGCTCACCGTGATAGGCGCTGAAAACGTTCCCTCGAAGGCATTCTGATTGTCAACGGCTCGTACGTTGACAGTTTGCGGCTGTTGCCAATTCCCTGGCGTGAAGGTCCATTGATTGGGCTCAATGTCGAGGAATCCTGGGACGTCTTCCATGGAGAGCACGACATCGGAGGCGGGTTCATCGAGGAGTGAAAGGAATAGGAAATCGTTCTTGCTACCGTCCTCGTGAACCGTAACTTCGCTTTTCGTGGCAAAGATTCCCGCAACTTCATCGTCCAGGATTGTTGTCGTTGCTGTTTCTCCGCCCGGAGCGAAATCACCACCTACTAGGTTGGACAACTCAAGCGTCAGCGTCTTGCTGGGTTCCACGACGCTATCGTCAATGAGCGGGAAATTGATTTCTTGAAATCGATTCTCACCTGGTCGGAAGACGAACGTCCCCAGATCGACATTTGTGAACTCACTGCCACTCTGAGCGGTACTTTCAGGTGCCAAGCTTACATCGACAGAAACTTCTTCTCCGGTAAGGAGGGAACGACTGACGCCGACGCGAAAGGTCAGAATGTTGGCTGTTTCAACCACGGTCGGACTTGCGGAAACTGAAACTAGTTTTTGACCAGCAAAGAGTTCGACAGCGCCCACGTCATGAAGCGCCTCGCCATCAAAATCGCCATCGAATCGACGAATAAATCCCCTTTGGTCGTAAGGGAAAAGTGAGTTATCAAAATCGAAGTGTGTGTCAACGGCCGGCCCGTCTGCTAGCGGAAGAATGCTGTCCATCCCGCCTCCATTGTCTTCAAGGATTGGCATGATTCCATCATTCTTGAGGATCGTTCTCCAGTCGACATTCTGAAGGTTGGAAGAGTGAATTTCGCCGATATCCGTTCCAAAGATGCTTCTGTCTGCAAAGGGATCCAGAAAATTTGTGTCGGATTGCATCCCGTCGGCATAGTTGCCAGCAAGTATTGTTGCAGTAAAGTCGAGATCCCCCTCCGGATCTGTGTTCTCCGCTCCGTAAACACCGCCGGCAACCTCAGTTGCCGTGTTACCCGAAATCGTTGAGTACTCGGTGACAAAACGGTTTTGTCGCACGCCGATCGGTTGCAAGAACGCACTTACTCCTCCACCTCGCTTTGCGGAATTACCAACAATTGTTGTATGTTGGATTTCACCTATGCCAACATGAAGAGCACCACCGTCGCCTAGCGCAGAGTTATTGGCGAATAAACATCTCCATTCACATTCGATTCTCTGAGAAGCTATCGCGCCTCCGTTCCCTTCCGCGTGACTATTGCGAATCTCTACATTTCGTAGAACGACAAAGGCTGCGTCAATTGCTCCACCGTGTCCGCCGAGGTTATCGGTGGAAGCAAAACCGTTTCTCAAATTGAGGTTTTGAATTTCCAGTGCGTTAGAAGACTGAAAGATACGTGAAGTGCTTCCTGCATCAATCGAAATTTGATTCGTATTGCCATTCACATTTCCAAAAACGCTGATAATCCCTCCCACAACAATTTCCCCAGCTGTCAATTGAATCGTTCCGGCTAGTCCTGGTTCGAAGCGAATCTCATCGTCGTCGCCGCCAGTTACGCCATCAATGGTCGTATTCTTGGTGGCCGCTTCAATGGCTTCGCGAAGCGTGACCTCTCCATCGCCAACCGTGTCGACTAACGCTCCATCATCTAGCGTCGTGACCATTAACGTGGCAAGCACCCGACGATCCTCCAGCGGCTCGATCCGAAGTCTACGCCGCGACGCAGGTCTACGTGTGAATGGAGAACCTTTTGTTAGAAATCGCGTGAGTGATATCTTGTTTTGCTGCATGGAAAAGTATTGGAAAGGAGGGAGGCTGATGTGTGCGGCCCGGGTGCAAAAAAGGCAAGCCGTTCTTTCGAAGATTGCAGTCTCTATTTTATATACGCACAAGCTTAGCTAATTATCGGTTAGAAATGGTTCGTCCTGGTTTGTTGCTTTAACTTGCCGCAGCTAAGCGATGATTGGTGGGGAACAGTCTGTGAACAACTCGCGATCCACGAGCTTTTTCAACACACACGAAGATGAGCTGAAGTTCTGAGTTGAAGTTGCCTTGTTTGACCCTACGATAGGCAAAAGCGAGGCTTAATACAAGGAAAGGTGCCTTGTCAGTCTTACATACCCCCCATCAGAAAACGAGATTAGTTGATTGCGTTGATCTGCTAACCGCAGTTTGCAATTTGTAAATAATCCGGAACAGTTGGTTGCAATACCAATTTTGGCGTGGTAAACAAATAGCCAATGGGCGGAGAGCAAGATCAATCTACTCCTCCCACTCTCTTTTCCTTGCCCGAGGAATCTCAAGAGGATTTCATCATGATGGATTTGCTGGTTCAGAATTGTTCGAACCGTTTCTTTATTTGCGTGTCTCTTGGATGCGTCGGTCCTCCCTCAG
>JBCCEO010000829.1:0-3614 GCA_039030255.1 Planctomycetota bacterium
AATTCAACGGCAAATCCGTTTTGCCCATGGAAGGCGTTTCTTTGGTAGGGGCGTTTCAGCAAAAAGAAACCTCACGCACCAAACCGATCTTTTGGGAGTTCTCAGGGAATCACGCGGTTCGCGATGGCAATTGGAAGCTGGTCGCCGAGCGTTCCAAGGACTGGGAGCTATACAATTTGGCCGAGGATCGAAGCGAAACGAATAACTTGGTGGATCAACATCCCGATCGTGTCCAAGTAATGGCCGAGGTCTACGATGCTTGGGCCAAACGAGCAACAGCCAAGACCCACGAAAAGTGCATGGCCAATAAGCCAAGTTCCCAATCCCAATTGTTTGATTTGCAAAGCATTCTGAAGCCGAAGGACGCTTCGCAGTAGCTGCCTCTAAGTTTTCGTCCATCTCAACTCAACGCCCAAGGATTTCCGATGCAAGTACGCACAATAATGTTTCTTGTCGCCACGGTGATTGCTGGCCTCGCGTTCGCTGACCGCGCGTTGGCTGAAAGTCCACTCGTAAGTGGTACGTTGCCGAAAGTGAACGATGGCTTTGAAGTGGATTCCAATGATTGGCCTTGGTGGCGAGGACCGTTGCGGAATGGTACTTCAGCAGCAACTGTCAAAGCTCCAAGATCTTTTTCAGCTACCGAGAATGTGATTTGGAAGGCCAAAGTTCCAGGACGCGGGCATGGATCACCGACGGTCGTTGGCAACCAAGTGTTCTTGGCTACTGCCAATGAAGCAGTTGGCTCCCAATCCTTGCTGTGCTATGAACGTGATTCCGGAGATCTGCTCTGGAATACTGTTGTTCACGCCAAAGGAGCGATGAAGAAGAATAAAAAGGCTTCGGCCGCTTCAGGAACTCCAGCTTGGGACGGCGAGCATGCCTATATCTGCTTCCCGAACTCGGGTGCTTTGCTCGTCAGCGCTCTGAATGCTGCAGGTGACATCGTCTGGCAGAAGGAAGTCTCCAAGTACGTGGTTCATCAAGGCTACGGGGCATCTCCCGCGCTCTACCAAGACCTAGTCATCGTATCCTCGGATAACAAAAGCGGCGGAGCTGTTGCGGCCTACCGACGGAAATCCGGTGAACTTGTTTGGAAACGAGAGCGACCCAAGACGCCCAATTATCCGTCACCGACAATTCTGAACGTGGCCGGAAAAGACCAGCTTGTCATGGTCGGCTGCGATAAAGTTGCAAGCTTCGATCCAATGACGGGCAAAACCAACTGGGAGATTGACGGTGCGACCACCGAGTGCGTGGCTTCGACTGTCACGGACGGGAACTTGGTGTACACCAGCGGTGGCTACCCCAAGGATCATATGTCCGCGATCGCCGCAGATGGGTCAGGCAAGCTTGTTTGGGAGAACAAATCGCGTTTGTACGTGCCTTCCTTGCTGATCCAAGACAGATATTTGTACGGCGTTTTGGATGCAGGCATGGCCTATTGCTGGAAGGCTGATACGGGCGAGGTGATGTGGAAGCAGCGTCTGGGCGGCACTTTTTCTTCTTCGCCGGTGCTCTATGGTGATATAATCTACGCAGCCAATGAAGCGGGCGAAGTCTTTGTCTACAAGGCGACAACATCAAGCTATCAAGAAGTAGGCAAATGCCAGCTTGGCGATCGCGTTTTTGCGACGCCGACCATTGTCGGCGGCAAGATCTACCATCGTGTCTCGATGCGAGAAGGCGACAGGCTGCAGGAGTGGCTTTACTGCATCGGGAAATAGCCCGATGCGATGGAACCGGCTTTAAGGAGACGTCGCAATGCACACAGCGACTTCACTTCTTGAACAAGTGCTCTAAAATCTGTTTTTTGCGCTGTTTTTGCGAATAAACTACCTTTGGGATGTGCTTGGCGGCAATGGGATCGCTGATGAATAGAAAGCGGGCGGATGGGACTTTTTGACGGAACAGCACTGGAGCGTCCAGTCCTCTGCGAGCAATGCGGTGAGGATGTGAAAGTCTGCGGCTGTGAACCAGTCGAAACCGTGGAAGCGGAGCCGGAAGTTGCTGCTGAAAAACAACGTCTCAAGATTCGTGTCGAAAAACGAAAGCGCGGCAAGCTGATGACTGTCATTGCGGGCTTCACGGGTTCGGCCAGTCAACGACAGGATGTCTTCACCAATCTGAAAAATCATTGCGGCGCTGGTGGATCCATCGAGGAATCGCAAATCGAAATCCAGGGCGATCACCAAGACCGAATTCGCGAGTTCCTAAAACAGCTCGGGTTCCACGTTTGAACAAGCTGAGTAAATCTAAGGTGCTCTCTCGGACGCCCTTCTTTCTCAATTCCTTTGTTGATAACCACCATGCAAACACTTCAAGTAGCCTTGGCTCAGATGTCTCCCGTTTGGCTCCAGCGCCAGGCAACCACGGAGAAAATTGTTTCCTTCATTGAACAAGCGGCAAGCAAGGGCTGCGATCTAGTCACCTTTGGAGAAGCACTTTTGCCCGGTTATCCCTTTTGGCTGGAGTGGACCGAAGGAGCGAAATTTGAGTCGGCGCGACAAAAGGAATTCTTTGCTCATTACGCCGAAAGCGCAGTCGTCACCGAACGTGGGGATCTCGATCCTATTTGTGCCGCGGCCAAGACCGGAAATTGCATGGTGGTCGTGGGAACGATCGAACGTGCGACAGACCGTGGCGGGCATAGTCTTTACTGCTCCTTGGTCAGCATCAATAAAGAAGGAGAGATCGTTTCTGTGCACCGCAAATTGATGCCGACATACGAAGAACGTTTGGTCTGGTCACCCGGCGATGGGCATGGATTACGCACGCATCGCATTGGCCAGTTCTGCATAGGTTCGTTGAACTGCTGGGAGAACTGGATGCCGCTTCCTAGAGCGGCACTTTACGCTCAAGGCGAGAATGTCCACGTTGCTTCCTGGCCTGGAGCCGTGCGAAATACCAAGGACATCACGCGATTCATCGCCAAAGAATCACGCTCGTTTGTGATCAGTGTGAGTGGACAATTTGCCAAGGAAGATATTCCTGCCGAAACGCCTTCATATGATCTGCTGATGGAGAATTGTCCGCCAACGATGGCCGATGGTGGGAGCTGTATTGCTGGCCCGGACGGTCAGTGGATCATCGAGCCGAGCGTTGAAAAAGATGTGTTGCTAACGGCATCGCTTGATTTGCAACGTGTGTTTGAAGCCCGGCAGAATTTTGATCCGTCCGGACACTACTCGCGCCCCGATGTCACCACCTTGCAGGTAAATCGAAAGCGACGCGCGATCGTAGAGATTGAAGAGGAGTAGTGCTTTTGGTCTTCTTTCGCTCCTCCGAAAGCTTTGCCTCAAGTTCTGACTGCCAATGAGCCGTGACGCGTAAGCGGGAGGCTGCGCGGCAGGCGGCTAAAGCCTGCACTCCAGCGATTGTTTCCTTGCGACTTCATTATGCTCGGTGATTCCGCCGCAGCAACGCTTACTTGTAGCGGAAGTCGTCAAGACTATCGGCCTCCGATTGAGCGCTGGCCGTGAGGCCACATGCACAAATCAGTGCGACAAGCTCGGCCGCTCACGCGTCCCGGCTCACTCCCGAACCAACCCGCCGCGTCAGCTAGGCCTCCCAGCCACCCAACATACAAGGGTCGGGCGATAGCTCGGGGAGGT